>JASFEP010000412.1:0-3966 GCA_050124775.1 Candidatus Aminicenantota bacterium | reverse complement strand
AAGAACACTGGCATCTCGAAAGTGAAAACGATGATAGCGCATGCACTGGAACATATGGCGGAACATGTCGTAGCTTCGGTCGGGACCAGTGGCATCCGATCCGAGCATCACAGTGACGCCTGCATCGAGAAGCTCCGGGACAGGGCATCGCCCTCTGATCGAATAATGCGCGCTGGGATTGTGAATAACCTTGATATCGTTTTCCTTGCAGATCCGGATCTCCTCATCTGTGATATCGGTGCAATGGGATAGAAGGGAATCTGCACCGAGAATGCCGAGCTCCTCGTGTGCGAATTTGATCGTCGTGCGTGTGTGGCCGTCCTGAGTGAAGAGTAAATTATATTTTTTGGTTAGTGCCCTGGCCGCATTGGACCTTCGTCTCATGTCTTCCAATTCGGCCTTCGTAAGGGCCTCGCGTTCAGAGTGATGGACAGGAAACATGATGCAGAGATTGAGCTTTCCGTTCGCCCCTCCATGCCAGCGTTCGATCAGTGCCTCACATGTTTTAAGCTGCTGATCGAAAGTGATCATGACATCACTTCGATTTTCCCCGTCCCAATGAGAGTACTTCCGCGGAAAGGGCGGCCGCCGGGGCCCGATCGCCAAATATTCGCGGATGCCCACTTGTTCGACGGCAGCCAGATGAAGATTGCCGTACTTAGGATCGTCGGTGCGCATCACACTGTCGCCTCCGCCGAAGTAGGTGATCCCGCACGTCACGCCGAATTTGAGCCGCTCGAGGGCGGCGAGGAGTGCATCGGACCGCCAAAAATCCTCGTCGGAGCCCTGTGCGTAGATCCGCTCGCATGCATCATACCATGCCTGTGGCCTCCCCATCCCCATAGTCTTCACCAACGTGTGGCCGGAGTGGCCATGCCCGTCAATGAGCCCCGGCATCACGACTTTGTTTTTGGCTTCGATCACTCTTTCAGCCCGATATTTGGATCGCAGATTCCGTGCGAGTCCCACATCCAGGATCCGATCTGCGTCGATGGCCAATGCTCCGTCTTCGATCACCCGGCGCTCTCCATCCATCGTTATGACCGTTCCGCCGATAATTAAAAGATCCACAGTCTTGGAATCTCCTGCCGCGGATATTACAAACTGCGGATAGAACCCAAAAAACAAGGAAAAAATCAAGATCCATTGAATGTTCCTCTTCAAAATAGTCTCCTTTCAAAACTATCCATTTGGATATTACGTATTTAATGAACGTGGATATTCGAACATATCGTTCCTTTTTAATACGAATGTTTCTGTCGATCAAACCTAAGTTTACTTAAAAAGCGAAAGAAATTGAAATTTAAAATGAGGTAAAGTAACATTTCTATAAGGAGGAGACATGAAAAGATCGCATATTGTGTTTGCACTCTTCATTATGACATTTATGATTGCCTCGGTTTGGGGGAACAGCGGACTATGTGAGGAAAAGAAACCGGCAAAAAAAATAAAACCGGCACTTCTGGTCATCGACATCCAGAACGCCTTCCTTCCGTATATGTCGGAGGAGGATAAAGGCATCGGGATGTATATGATCAATGCGGCTATCGATCTTTTCCGCGAAAACGGTTTTCCGATCGTACGTGTTTATCACACAGACCCGAAGGAGGGCCCTCCCCAGGGATCGGACGCCTTCGCTTTCCCCGAGACCGTGAACATAAAAGACGACGATCCTATGATCGTTAAAAATTATCCCAATGCCTTCAAGAAAACCGAGCTCGAAACGTGGCTCCGAGATAAGGGATACAATACGGTCTTTCTCTGCGGATTGAGCGCTGTGGGATGTGTGATGGCCACATACTGGTCTGCCTATGACCTGGATTTCAATGTTTTCATGGTCAAAGACGCTCTCATAAGCCACAACTCGACCTATACCGATTTTGTGGAGGATATCTGTGAATCCGTGACATACACAGCGTTGAAATTGTTGCTGGAAAACGCAGAAAAATAGCCCTTAAATCACAAAAGAAAATCGAGCGCCCTGTTTATGATTGTGTCCTCTGTCAAAAGCCGCATATGCCCTACTCCCTTTGTGGTCACAAGCTCGATGTGAGGATTGGCGGCAACGGCGTCCCTGACATCTTTGTAAGGAGTGGCACGGTCGTTTGTATCATGGACGATCAAGATTTTCTCATTGATATCTTTAAGGAGCCGGATAGGATCGTCTTTGACAATGCTGTATCCGTACTGTTTTTCATAGTCTCTGATCATCCCTTCGAACACGGCTGAAGAAATCCCGTATCTTGAAAATGTCTGTTGCAGCATGGTCCCTATGCGCAGGGCGGGTGCCAGGAGCACTATCTTCACTGGATGGTTATCCTTCGACTGGCAGTTGATAACAGCCGAAGCGCCGAGAGAATGGCCGATCACACCCGCGATTGGCCGGCCGTGTTGGGATTTTATAAATGTCCTCACTGTGTCCGAGAATTCAAAATAGCTGCTGTGACGGCCCTCCGATTCCCCATGCGCGGGACCATCCACGGCGACGGCCGAACATCCCTTCGCTATAAGGGATTTGATGTACGCGGAGAATTGTATGCCTCTTCCATTCCAGCCATGGACGAGCAACACCGCTGGGCCTTTTCCCCATTTATAAGCCTTTATCTTTTTATCATGGACTGTGAACCAAAAATCTTCGCTTTGCTCCAACAGGCTTTCTTCATTCGCAGAGGGAGCATAAGACCGCGGATGGAAGAAAAAGTATTTGATAAAAAAACTCGTAAGCTTGGGCGAGATCTTCCATCCCATGTTCAATACAGAGGCAAACATCGGATTGGACGTTCGACCGGTATCTGTGTTTATGCTGAATTTCATCCTTCGATCCGAGCAATCATGCGGCTTTGGATTTAATAAACAGACGGATTCAACGCTCTCAAATCAGCAAAATCTCAAACAAGCCACCTAATTTGCGAAGAATGCATTATTTATCATGCGCATGAAAAGAAGTCAACGGTTGAGGTCTGATCACGCTTTAAAGGGGCTTAAGGAAACAGCGGAGCACAAGTCTTTATGGGGAAAACATCTTTATCTTAGCATCGAATTGATATAAAGTGTTGTCTTTTAAGGATCCCGGAAGGGATCATTTGGGATAGACTTGGATGAAATTATTGAGGTTCATTTAGAGGTAATTGAAAAAGTAGCCTGTCCCCTTTTTTCCTTCCTCAATTCCTACGCTTTGACAGTATCTTTGGCCGCATCCCAATGGATAATCTTTTTCTTGTCGATCGAGAGATTGATCATGTGGGCGCATGATGCGGCATGATGTCCGATAGTTGCATCTTCCTTTGTTGAAGTTCCATTTCTAACGGCATCAAAGAATTCAGCCATATGAAGAGTTGTGTCGTCAATTCCCTCTTCGCGGTAGATTTCGGAGTCGGGAATCAGCCTGGGATCTCGAGTCCAGGGCATTTCCTCCGCGCGGATCTTAGGATCTTCATAGTAGGCTTCCTCGAGCTTTGACGGCCAGCTGTTCACGATCCAGCCATTATCCTCATTGACCACCTCAGGGGTAAAAATGAGTCTTCCTCCTGCCAATTCCAGAGAGCCTTCCGTGCCCATGAATTGGATACCGCTGCCTCCCATTTTCTGATTATTAAAAGTGGAGCTGATACTGACCATGAATCCCTCCGGATAGTCAAGAGAGGCATTGAGTGTATCCGGGACATCACGGCTTTCCTTCCAGCGGTACAATTCTCCCATAGCCATAACGCTCGAGCACATCTTAACGCCCATGATGTAGTGAATCGTATTACAGAGATGTACAAAAAGGTCGGTGGCGATCCCTCCAGAATAATCCTTATAACAGCGCCACCGAAAGAATCGTTCGAGGCTAAAATCATGCTTGGGTGCGGTGCCGAGAAACATCTCCCAGTTTACGGTTTTAGGTGACGCATCGGGCGGAATAGGATATATCCAAGCGCCGCTCGCAGTGTTGCGGTTATAGTAAGCGCGCACCATGGTGATTTG
>JASFEP010000411.1:0-3985 GCA_050124775.1 Candidatus Aminicenantota bacterium | reverse complement strand
CGGTTATGAGCACACATACCTGCGACTGTGGCATTTGTGACTGGACTTTTCGTTGCGTGCCGGCCGCAGATCACAAAGAAGGTGACGTTCGTAAGATCTACCATATAAACCAATACGTTACATGGCCGCCCGAACAGGGCCTTAAATGGGAAAAATACAAGGACGATTACACAGGATTGGATATTCCTCAAGTGGCTCACACCTATGCTTACATCCATGGAATGTTCGGTTACATGAACGAAAACCAGGTGGCTTTGGGTGAATCGACGATAGGATGCAGACGGAAAATGAGAAACCCCACGCCCTCTGCCAAGTTTGACATCACCATGCTGACGCTCGTGGCTATGGAGAGGGCCAAAACTGCAAGAGAAGCCATCCAAGTGATGGGCGATCTGGCCACAACATACGGTTATGGTTTTAACGACAGTGGAGAGATGCTGGCTGTGAGCGATCCCAACGAGGCCTGGATTTTTGAGATCATGCCTGTCGGCCCGCTGTGGACGCCGGATAGCGGCAAGCCGGGAGCTGTTTGGTGTGCACAAAGGATCCCCGATGATCACGTTGGAGTGACACCCAATGAATCCCGTATCGGCGAGATCGACCTCGATAATAAAGACTTCTTCATGGGATCTTCGAACGCCATCTCTTTTGCTGTTGAACAGGGCTTTTACGACCCTGAAGGTGGCAAACCTTTTAGCTGGAAGAGAGCATACTCGCCGAGTTTAGGAAGCGCAGACAGCACACAAGGGAGACGCGGCCGGCTGTGGAGGTTCTTTAATATCGTGGCCCCCTCACAAAACCTGGGCCCGGATACAGAAAGCATGGACCTTCCCTTTTCTGTGAAGCCGGACAAGAAGCTCTCTGTGCAAGATGTCATGAATATCACAAGGGATAAATATAAAGGTGCAAAATTTGACCCGACTGACGGAATTAAAGGTGGTCCCTTCCAAAATCCCAACTGGTTCCGCGGTTTTATGGTCGACAAACAGAGATATAACGGACCCCGCTGTATTTGTGTCAATAATGTGGAATACACCACTGTGACCCAGTGCAGGGGTTGGCTTCCCAATCCCATCGGAGGGATTTTGTGGCTGTCTTTTGGGGCTCAGGATACAGCTGCATACATGCCTCTTTACTGTGGGATCACCGAAATTCCCAATTCCTTCCAAGTGGGTGACCACTATGTTTTCAGCAGAGATTCAGCCAGATGGGCCTCGGACTATGTGGATTTTCACACCCAAGTCGTTTATTCCTACGCCATTGAAGATGTGAAGAACGCCCAGGAAAAATGGGAAGCCAAAGCTGTAAAAAGAACTCCGATCATTGATAAGACAGCAATGGAACTCTACGAAAAAGATCCGGCAGAGGGAATCGAATACCTCACCGATTATTGTGTGAACAATGCCAACAATGTGGTCGATGCCTGGTGGAAGCTCGGAGATGACTTGCTGGTTAAGTACAATCACTTCCGCATGTATAATCCAGAAACCAGAAAAGTTGGACGGATACAGATGCCGGAATGGTGGAATAGAGCGGTCATCGAGCAGGACAACCTCGAGCCCGTAGCTCCTCCCCCACCCCCGCCAAAAAAGAAGAAATAACAAAAAAGGGGACAGGCTACTTTTTTAATTACCCCTATAAATAGTAGCCTGTCCCCATTTATTTATAAGTGAATTGACAGAAGAGGATTTAGTTTGTATAAATAACTTTCAATGGGGTGCAACAATACTATCAAAAATTCAAAAAATTCCTCACAATATTACCCTCAACCATATATTTTTCAGAAAGGATTTTTGTCCTAAGGAGGCAAAATGATGAACACCAAAAAATTTTTGACTCTTTTCGGCTTGCTGTTTGCCGTACTGATCCTCGTTAACGCTATTGCTTTTGAGGGGCAGAGTGGCGAAGAGTGTGAGACCTGTATTGACTGGAAGATGGATGGCTGTACAGTCATCATCGTCGGCAAGGATGCATCCACCGACGGATCGGTCATGACCACACACACTTGCGACTGCGGCCTGTGCGATTGGACATGGCGGTACATCCCTTCGGCCGACCACGAACCTGGCTCTATGCGTAAGATCTATCACATCAATCAGTTTCGGACATGGGATCCTAAAATTGGCCTTAAGTGGGACAGGTATACGGACGATTTTACGGGCCTTGAAATCCCGCAGGTTCCCCACACCCACGGATATGTCCATGGCGCTTTTGGTTACATGAACGACAAACAGGTCGCGTTAGGTGAATCCACGATCGGCACACAAAAAAAGATGGAAAACCCCACTCCTGCCGCTAAATTCGATATCACAATGCTAACGTTTATTGCCATGGAAAGAGCCAACACAGCGCGTGAGGCCATAAAGATCATGGGAGAGCTTGGGGAAAAACACGGGTATGGATTCACCGATACGGGAGAAATGCTGGCCGTCTCGGACCCGAACGAGGTATGGATTTTCGAGATCATGCCTGTTGGCCCGTTGTGGACACCGGAGAGCGGAAAGCCCGGTGCTATCTGGTGTGCCCAAAGAGTTCCCGACGATCATGTCAGCGTGTGCCCCAACGAGTCGAGGATCGGTGAGATCGACCTCAATAATCCCGATTACTTTATGGCATCGTCCAATGTTATCTCCTACGCGGAGGAGAACGGTTATTACGATCCCAAGAGTGGGAAGCCTTTCAGCTGGAAGCATGCTTATTCCCCCAGTGAATATAGCGCAGCGGGAAGCGGTGGTTCGCGTGCACGCCTCTGGGCTTTTTTCAACCTCGTCGCTCCCTCAAAAAATTTCAGTCCCGATACACCCAACATGGACTTTCCTTTTTCGGTGAAGGCCGAAAAGAAGTATTCGGTCCAGGACGTCATGAAAATGACCCGCTATAAATTCGAGGGAACTCCCTTCCATCCCTCTAAGGGACTTCAAGGCGGACCCTTTGCCAATCCGAACTTTCTCCCCTATGGATTCGAGCTCGATGGCGTACGGTACAACACTCCCCGTATCGTGAGCGTCAATCGCGCGGAATACGTCACCGTGACCCAATGCCGGGCAGGGATGCCTGACGCTATCGGAGGCATTGTCTGGCTGGCTTTCGGTGCCCAAGATACATCCTGTTATATGCCTCTCTATAACGGGATCACAGAGATCCCCAGATCCTTCGAGATCGGAGACCACTGGCAATTCGACAGAAAATCCGCACGGTGGGCATTCGACTATGTCGACTATCACACCCAACCGCTTTACTCCCTCGCGATCCAAGACGTTCGAGAGGCGCAGAAACACTTCGAGCAATCGGCAGTCGAGAGAACACCCCTCATCGATAAAGCCGCGATGGAGCTCTACCAAGAAGATCCGTCCAAAGCGATCCAATTCTTGACGGACTACTGCATTAACAATGCTAACGCTGTTATCAAGGCCTGGTGGGAACTGGGAGACCAATTGCTGGTTAAATACAATCACCTCTGGATCTATGACACAAAAACGAGAAAGCGATTGCCGCTTAAATTCCCCGATTGGTACCTCAAAGAGCTCATCAAATACAATAAACTCGTTCCGCAAGAGCAAGAGAAAAAATAGCGAGCGATTTTATATAGATAAGGAGGAAGATCACAAATGAAAATGACAAAAAAAACAGGCAGCTTGGCTTCAATTTTCTGCGCGATCGTGTTCTGCCTCTCGTTTTCCGTCCTGAATGCCCAGGAAGTCCCTAAAACCCAATATCCTGTTTTGACGACATCCGCCGGACAGAGCACAGATATAGAAACAGTGAATATCATTGCCGATGAAGCAGGAGTTGGATATGACTATTGCGACGTACCCACTGTAGAAATCCTCAAGGATGGTGTGGGTATGGGAGGACGGGAGTCGGCCGATACAGGTTTTCACGTGGAGATCAATACCGACCTGGATACCTATCCAAACGGTACACCCTACAAGACTATCATGTTCGCGATCGGCGCAAGCTTGAAAGGCATGGGTGCTTCGGGTCT
>JASFEP010000410.1:0-3999 GCA_050124775.1 Candidatus Aminicenantota bacterium | reverse complement strand
CGACATGGCTATGGATGCGACGACAGAAGAGACGGTGCTCGGAAATTTTGAAAATATGGTCTTTGACCATGTAGGTGTAGAATCCCGTTTCTTTAAAAAAGACGGCAAATTCTATGTGAACACAGAGGGACCTGACGGCAAATTCGAAGATTACGAGATTAAATACGTCTTCGGCATTCGTCCGCTCCAGCAATATCTAATCGAATTCTCGGTAGGAGCCTACCAATGTCTGCCCCTATGTTGGGATACGCGCCCCAAAGAGGAAGGCGGGCAGAGGTGGTTTCACATATACGGCGATGAGCGCATCGAACCCAACGACATCCTTTTCTGGACCCGGATCACGCAGAATTGGAATTATATGTGTTCCGAGTGTCATTCGACGAACCTGCGCAAACAGTATGATCGATCCAAGGAGGAATACAACACCGTCTGGTCAGAGATCGATGTGTCCTGCGAAGCGTGTCATGGCCCGGGATCCGAGCACGTCAGATGGGCCGAAGCTGCAGACAGGGGACAGCGGATCGAGACAACAGGTTATCTGGGCCTCGTTATCCGTTTGAAGGAGACCGATGGTGCCACTTGGGTGTTCAGAGATCTCGAAAAGGGAACGGCAGAGCGGTCGGTCCCCAAACAGACCCAGGCTCTTGTGGAGACGTGCGCCCGCTGCCACGCGAGACGGTCTCTCATTCACGAGCCTTATGTTCACAACAGGCCTTTTCTGGATACACACACGCCGAGCGTCCTGGAGGAACAACTCTATTATCCCGACGGTCAGATCTACGAAGAAGTCTATGTTTATGGCTCTTTTTTGCAAAGCAAAATGTTCCAGGCCGGGGTTGGGTGCAGAGACTGCCACGAGCCTCACAGCGGCAAGGTGTTTATCCAGGGCAATGCCCTTTGCTATCGATGTCATCTTCAAGAAAAATTCGGAGTCCGTTCCCATCACTTCCACAAGGACGATTCCACAGGAAACCTCTGTGTAGAATGCCACATGGTGGAGCGCACGTACATGGTCGTCGACCCGCGCCGGGACCACAGTATGAGGGTTCCGCGCCCGGACCTCTCGGATCGACTGGAAACACCGAATGCCTGTATTCAGTGTCATGACCACAAGGACAAATCGAACCGATGGGCTGCGGACTATTGCAAACAGTGGTACGGAGAGCTCCAGGATGGTCAAACACATTATGGGGAGATTTTCTATGCCGGCCGTCGGGGTTATCCTGAGGCTCTCGGCGGGCTGATCGGCTTGGCTAACGATAAACAAAATCCTCCCATGCAGCGGGCGACGGCATTACAGCTCCTCGGAAATTATCCATCCCTGGAAGCGCTCTCTGGCATCAGGCAAAACATCAACGATCCGGATCCATTGATACGGGCTACGGCCGTTCAATCGCTCGAGATGGTGAATGCCAACGAAAGATTCCCTCTGATAAAGCATCTTCTCGAAGATTTTGTGCGCCTGGTACGGGTGAGAACGGCCTTTTCCCTCGCAGGTGCATCGCGGAGTCAAATGACCAGGGAGGAACGGCGCCTTTTAGAAAACGCTCTGGATGAATACAAGCAGGTGCAGTACATCAACGCCGATCACCCCACATCCCATCTCAACCTGGGCGTTCTCGCGACTATCGAGGGCAATCGAACGGCCGCAGAATCTGCATACAGAAAGGCCATAGCGCTCGAACCGATGCTGTCACTGACTTACATCAATCTTGCTGATCTCTACCGATCGCAGGGCAGGGATGATCTAGGAGAGGATGTGTTGAAGCAAGCTCTCGATATAAATCCTTCATTTTCCGATGTCTATCATGCCCTAGGGCTCCTCTATGTCAGACAAAAAAACTACGATAAGGCCCTTGACCATCTTAAAAAAGCGTCAGAATTGGCGCCGGAAAATTCCCGATTCAGTTATGTCTATGGGATCGCATTGAACTCCATGCAAAAATCCCAAGAAGCTCTTGATGTTTTGCATAGAGCGCTCAATTTCCACCCCTATGATCGTGATCTTCTGTATGCATTGACCACAATAAACCGTGACTTAGGGAATATCGAGGACGCTCTGGAGTTTTTACAAAGACTGATCGAACTGTATCCGCAAGACCAATCTTTCCGCCAGCTCGAACAACTCCTCCGATCACATTTATAAAGCGACAAGGCAGAATCTCTCTGCTCCCTGCAAGAAAGGAATCTTAAATCGCGGGCTGATGTTATCTACCCCGTCTGGATTATTGAGCTTTGAGTTCTTCCCAGAACATCTTGGGCGAAACAATATCCATATCGCCTATCCGACCTAACTCTAAAAGCTCCTTATCTCCTGTAACAAATATGTTCGCTTCGCCATTTAGAGCAGATGACAGAATATTCAGATCGCTTTTATCTTGGATATCAATATCCGATAAACCAGATGGCGATGAGTGATGGGCATCCTGTTCAAGAATTTCAATGAATTCGGAGATAAGTTCAAGAGGTAGGCCGAGCTTTTTTTGAAGGATATTTTCCAACTCCGCAAAAAGTGGCGCGGAAACCACCAATTGATGAGATACAAGAACCTCCCTCATCACATCCGCACAGAGACCTCGGGTTGCCACCGCGCTGACAAGGACGTTCGTATCAACAAAAACCTTCATGAAATATTCGAGAATATATCTTCGTCGGTTAGATAGCCTCGCGCCTCTGCAAAGGGCATAACTCGTTTTCTTAGTTCTTCGAAACGTTCCAGTCTGAGTTGGCGCCGCAAGGCCACCCGTGCTATCTCACTTTTATTTTTCCCCGATCGCTCGCTAGCTTTGGTCAGTAAGTCATCCAGATCTTTATCCAATCGAATTGTCAGTGTACTTGTTTTCATGTAATACATTGTAAGACAATCTTGCAGAAATGTCAATTTGTATTAGAAAAGACGGGAATACTCCCCAAAAAATCTCATCTATGGGAATTAGATTCAGAAATCAAAAAGCTTCGTTGATGCGGAAATAGAAGGCGGTGTCATCTTTCCCCACAGCGAAATCGATTCCCACATTGATGCGGTATTGGGGAATCATCATGTAGCGCAATCCGACTCCGGCGCCAGGCAAAGTATCCTTTAAGCGAACTTCGCTCAATCTGTCCGCCACCCAACCGACACCGGCAAACGCCACCATCCCGATTTTTTTGTAAAAGGTCCAGCGATATTCTCCCTGGATCGTATATTTTTGGTCAGCACGGTATTTCCCATCCGAATAGCCACGAAGATCCGTCATCCCCATGATGGCCTGATCCTCGAAGGGAACATCTCCGGTTCCGATCTTTAAAAAAAGCCGCAACGCCAGTCTATGATTATCTTTGAGCGTGAGATATCTGTTCGCCTTAAATTCATAAATGGAGTAATTCTGATCGCTACCCAAAGCACTGTGGTTGAAGAGTGTCTCTAATCCTACAAAATATCCTGTGTAAGCATTGAATACGTTATCCCGTGTGTCATACGATACTGTAGGTCCTAATCCGGAATATGTGTTCTCCGGGGGATCGTATTCGATGGGAATATCGAACTTTGTTCGGCTCCGCATGTACCGGTATTTCAAACCAAAGTAGAAATCGGATAAGACCTGGAGTTCTCCCTTGATCAATCCGAACTTCGATCCCGTATTGAAATCGATAAACTCACCGCCGATATTCTCTGCATAGTACTGGAAGTTGATAGATGCACGAGCCAGGGCCAGCGTGAACCGGTATTTGTCTTCCTTCAGATGGAATTTCTGCGCCGCACCGAAAACATTGGTCTTGTTCGATGCATAAAAACCGAAAAGAGTCGTGCTGGACGGAGGCGATATCTCATCCTTTCTGCCCACAGGATAAAGAAGATTTACAATCATCCCCAGACCAAAACCTGTCGCCTCATTGTAATTCGGCACAGGAATTGCTGCAAACTTGGGTTTGCTGCTCTTCTCTTTTTGCTGTTCTGGGGCCTCTAGATTCTGAGCGAATAAAATATGGCTCATGAAAAGATTAATCAGCACAGCCCAG
>JASFEP010000409.1:0-4001 GCA_050124775.1 Candidatus Aminicenantota bacterium | reverse complement strand
TCCTTGTATATCATCCGCAGCTCAGGGTGTTTTTCAGCTTCATTTTTAATGTCCTGGTTCATCTGCACGCGCCAAGGCTCTCCCAGGTTACATTGGCTCATCCCGATCGTCCATTTAGAGCCGGCCCTTTTATTGACCTCTTCCCCTACGGCCGCCTTCTCAGTTTTTTTGCATTCGAAACCGATCATCAAAGCGATAAACAAAGCTATTATCAGAACATGTTCTCTTTTCACTTATATATCCCCCACTTTATCTCCTAAATTTTTGGAAGAGCACAGCCCCCACTATGATCGCACCCGTAAGCATCAATCGGCTGGCCTCTCCGACGGCGTTTATGCTGAGAATCTTCTCCAGATAACCGATGGTCATGGCACCGATAAAGGTCAGGCCGATCCCGCCTCTTCCTCCCATAAGATTTGTACCCCCTATCACCACGATAGCGATGGCTGTGAGTTCATAGGTCATTCCTGCCTCGGGATCTCCCTGGAGCTCTTGAGCAGCCTGGCACATGCCGGCTATGGCACAAAAGAATCCGCTCGCCCCATAAGCGAGAAGCTTCGTTGCAAAAACAGGGATTCCCGAGAGCCGGGCAGCCTCCTCATTGCCGCCGATGGCATAGATATGGCGCCCCCACCGTAACTTGGTCAGGATGATCCAGCAGATCACGATACAGGCAAAGAAAATGAGCGTCACAACAGCGATGTTTTCGTTGAGGATTTTGGAGTTGAGGAAGTCAAAAATAGGAGGAACGTCCACATATTTATAGGTCCCATCGGATTCGAGGACTGCCGTCGATACCTTCTGTCCACCGGATGCCCACTTCGCCATCCCCCGGGCAAAAACCATCATAGCGAGAGTGGCGATAAATGGTTGTATTTTAAATTTTGCGATGAGGCCTCCCGAGACCGCACCACATGCCGCGCCAGCCGACAGGCATACAAATACGGCAGCGAGAGGCGGCCATCCCATCTGTATGCTGAAGAGCGAAAAAAGGACCGCTGTTAACCCGAGGAGGCTTCCTACCGACAGGTCGATGCCGGCTGTGATGATGACGAGTGTCATCCCGCACGCGAGGATGCCGAAGACCGAGATGTGTCTCAGCATGTCGCGGTGGGTGTCCCACTTGAAAAAACTCCCCTCTGCATTAAAAATCAGTCCAAGAATGAAGACGAATAACAAGGCAACGAACGCACGAAAAACGGGAGAGCGCAGCAATGCTCTCCGCCTCTGGGTTTGCTTTGAGATGCTACCGTCTTGATCTCTGGATGTCATTGCCTTGAGTGTACTCCTTCTCCCATGGCCGCCTGGATGATATTTTTTTGAGTGGCGTCTTTCGAAGAGAATTGAGCGCTGATCTGTCCCCTGAACATAACGATGATCCTGTCGGAAATGGATAGAAGTTCGGGAAGCTCCGATGTGATCAAAAGGATCGAGATTCCCTGGGATGTCCATGAATTCATCAGTTCGTAAATGTCATGTTTGGCGCTCACGTCGACTCCCCTTGTCGGCTCATCCAAGAGAAGCACTTTCGGCTGTGTCTCGAGCCATCTGGCCAGTATAACCTTCTGCTGATTTCCTCCTGAAAGAGTGTCTATATCCTGGGCCAGGGAATGTGCACGAATATCGAGCTCGTCTGCGTGTTTTTTTGCAGCCTGTTCCTCACTTTGAGTCTGCATCCAACCCATTTTTGAAAACGATCGGAGCGATGCCAGGGTGATATTCTGCATAATGTCCATCTCGGGAATTATGCCCGTATCTTTCCTGTTATTCGTGAGAAGAACCATCCCCGATTCGATCGAGTGTTTGGGAGATCGGATTTTGATGGGATGATCTTCCAGTCGGACCTCTCCCTGGACGATCTTCCCATACGTCCCGAAGAGACCATTCAGGAGCTCGCTCTTGCCCGATCCCTGAAGTCCTGCGATCCCGAGGATCTCCCCCTCTTTCACGTCCAGCGAAACATCTTCGACAGCCCAAGGCTTTGCCCCGGTTGGATCGGGGACCCAGATGTTTTTCAAACAAAGCCTGTTCTTTCCAAACTTGGGAGACCTCTCAGGAAATTGCTGGTGGATGGTCCTACCAACCATCCATTGTATCAATTCATTCGGAGGCAAGGCATCGATCAGGCTCGTTCCCACATGTTTTCCGTCGCGGAGAACAGTGATTCTGTCTCCGATTTCATATATTTCCTCAAGCCTGTGGGTGATGTATACGATCGATTTTCCTTTGTTTTTGAGCTCCTTTATGATCTGGAACAATCGTGCGACTTCCACATCATTGAGAGCACTGGTGGGCTCGTCCATGACTATGATCTTCGTTTCGTAGGCGAGGGCCTTTGCGATCTCGAACATTTGCCTCATGGAGAGAGGATAATCCTCTACAGGTCGCGAGAGGTCTACATCGAGTTTGAGCTGAGCCAACAGGCCTTTGGTTGTTTGGGACTGGGTGCGGTAATCCATCCATACCTTTGTCTTCGTCCTCTCCCTGCCGAGAAATATGTTGTCGGAAACACTCATGGGATTGACCATGGACATCTCCTGGTGGATCGCCGATATTCCGTACACAGAAGCGTCATGAGGCGACCTAAATCTCACGGCTTTGCTTTCCAGTTTAATCTGGCCTTCATAATCGGTATGCACCCCGGCCAAAATTTTTATGAGCGTTGTCTTTCCGGCACCATTTTCACCGGCGAGGATGTGGACTTCACCCCCATCGAGGTTAAAATCTACGGAGTCGAGCACCCTCACTCCCGAAAAGAGCTTTCCTATACCCTCCATCTCCAGGAGTTTATCGTTCCTGTTGTGTGTCATGCCTCTTTTATTCTTTATTGAACTCAGAACCGCCCATGAGTTTATACAACTATATGTGATACCGTCTCTCAATTCAATAAAATCCGCTTTTTATCATCCTAGCGGTCTCTATGCTTCGCCCCTAATATATTCACCGAAGCAGAGGGAGTCAATAAATCCGTGGCATCTCAAGGGAAGCATCACTGTATCCATGATGAGTGATGTTCCGAGTGGCCCATTGGGGCGTTCGAAAACACGCTACATAGGGCATGTTTACCAAATGATCCTCAATGGGGACCGGCACCCACAAATAGAGAATTGATGCCATCATGGCTCTAAGGATACTGCCTCTCTCAGGCTTGCGGTTGCATAACTTTGGTTTTTCCCCTAAAATGTCTTTTCGCTTATCAGATTCATAGTATGAAAAAGATGGGAGAGAAGGCTATGTCCACACACGATTTCTCGTTTGCTCTGGAAAATCCCCTTTCTGCCTTGTTGAATAAGCCCGCCAACGAGTTCCAACGTGCGGATTTTGTAAAGATCATCGAACAAAAGAAGATCGAGCGCATCACCTTTCATTATACCGGGCTCGACGGACACCTCAAGGAGCTCAAATTACCGATCCCCGATCGCCGCAGAGCCGAAGTGATCCTCGCCGAAGGGGAGCGCGCCGACGGATCGTCTCTGTTCAAGGGAATGGTGGATGACACTCTCTCGGACCTGTATGTCGTTCCCGACTACAAAACAGCCTTTCTTAATCCTTTCGATGATTGTAGCCTGGATTTTATATGCCGATATCTGACCAGGGAAGGGAAGAGGGCTTCTTTTGCTCTGGACAACATCCTGGCCAATGCCAGTTCTTACTTCAAAAAGAGCACAGGCCTTGAACTTTATGCTCTTGGTGAGCTGGAGTTTTTTTTGCTCCTGGATAAGGAGCCCAACATTTTTCAGTTGGAAAAACAGCAAGGTTATCATGAATGCGCTCCTTTCATCAAGGGAGGGGAGATCCTGGACGAGATCGTCCATTACATTACCCAGATCACCGGAGCGGTGAAATATTCCCATAGTGAAGTGGGGTACGTGGACGACCTCAAAAGCGATCTGACGGAGATACGCGGTAAGGGTGTCGAACAACTCGAGGTGGAATTTCTGCCCCGCTCCATAGATGAAATGGCGGATGCGATCGTTCTGGGCCGTTGGATCATACGGAAT
>JASFEP010000408.1:0-4005 GCA_050124775.1 Candidatus Aminicenantota bacterium | reverse complement strand
CCCTGAGGTATTTGAGCGTGGCCTTTTTGATGATAGGAGACTCCGACTTCTCCAATCCGCTTATGGATTCTCTCAAGGGCCAGATAGATTTCCGGAGATAGATCATCTCTCGCTTCAACCTATGAATCTCTTGCATGATTTCAGGCTGGGCATTTCCCGTCAATGACTCTTCCATTTCCTCGATCCTTTCTCCAATTTTTTCCAATATGACGAAATAATGATCGACGACTGCATCGACAAGCACATAGGCCAAATAATCCGTACCCATTTTCCGGATCCGTCCTTTGGAATTCCTGATCCTCTCCCGGATCAGGTCAAAGATATCTCCCCGGCGCTCCTGGAATGAGAGCACAAAATTCTCGGAAAAGACGACACTGATCTGTTCGCCTTTGATCTCCTTTCGATCTTCATCATATGTGAGCATCGTGAATACGATATAAATGTACTCTCCATAATCTTCGATTTTTGGACGTTGCCCTGTGTGCACGATATCTTCTACGACCAAGGGATGCAATCCAAATCTCTCTTTGAATGAATCTATGATCTCGACATCGTGAATTCCATCCACATTTATCCATGAAACAGAGGATGTATCCTTGAGCTTGCAGCACTCCTCCACATCGGAGATCTCTTTTTCATCGAAGTTATCCTCATCATAATCCATAACAGTGATCCGGACTGCTTCCTCTTTCTTATCGCCCGTATAAACCGGGGTGCCGGGGGGTAAGCCAATTTTTTCAGTGCGCCGCTTGATAAATTTATCGATCTTGAACATACCGGACACCTCCTTGCAAAAGATTTGGGATCGATCGGAATCTCATGAGGCTAAAGATTTTTTGCTCTTGTCCTCTCTATATTAGCACAGCTTGACCAAATGGAGTCAAATCTCTTTTTAGAAAGAATCCGTTGTGAATTTTCATATTAAGATAAGGTTCTGGAGCGGGTTGGATTTTGGTAAACCCCCTGCCCAGTATTCCATTTTAGCTCCAATCAAGGAAAAATGATAAAATAGCGAAAAAAAATCGTTTTCCGTACGGGATCTTTCAGCATTCTCGAGGAAGAGAGGAGGTCAAAAATGCTTAAAAAAAACATTCTGATAGTACTCAGAAACAACTTTATTGCCGGCGCAATCGTCATAATTCCAGTCTGGGTAACAATTTTGCTCGTAAAAGCACTCATCAATGTTATGGACAAGACATTTTCTCTTCTTCCCTTTGCTTTGCAACCGAAGACTTATGTGTCTTTTGCCGGGATCGAAATTCTGATTGCATTTGTGTTCATTCTTCTCATCGGATTTCTTGTCAACAACATCATCGGAAATAAAATGGTGACTACCGGGGAAAAACTCTTGTCAAAAATCCCCATCGTTAGAACCATTTACCATGGCGTGAAACACCTTACCAAGGGGATCGTGGGGGACAAAAAAATCTTTTCACAAGTCGTCCTGATAGAATTCCCCATTAAAGGCCTGAAATTTATTGGATTCGTTACAGGGTCGGACACATTCGAAACAGAGAAAAACAAACAAAAAGTGCTAAAAATTTTCATCCCCACCACACCGAACCCAACATCTGGATTTTTTTGTTATGCACCGGAAGACCAAGTCGAAAAAATGAACCTAACCGTCGATGAAGCTTTCAAACTTATTATTTCGGCAGGATATGCGAACCTGGATGCCAGAGAGACCGAAGCTATTTGATCAACGCTAAACATCCAGCTGTGATTTTAAGGCGTCGAGAGGACCGTAGACGATCAACCTGTCGTAACATTTAAGGACCTCGCTGGCTTTGGGTATCGGGATCCAGCCTTTTTCCCGCTCGATTCCCAAAACAAGGATCCCTTTTTTATTGAGCTCCAATTTGGCTATAGACTTTCCGATCATCGAGGATTCATCAGGAATGATCTTTTTGACCAATCCGTAGCCTTCGATAAAGTGAAGCAGATCTTCCGTCGTCGATTCCTCGAATCCGGGCGATTTGATCAGTCTTTTCTCGATGTAATTTTCCCATTTTCTTCCAAATCCCCTACTACTGGCCAATTTGTAGATGATGAAGATCCCCGAGATCAGCAAAAGGATGTTGACAGGAAGCTGATATCCGACACTTGTGGTGAAGGATGAGGTCGCTGTAACGATCACAGTCACGATCCCTGCGTTTCCCATGATCATGAGCCAACGGGCTATCTTCCGCCGGATAGGATGGTTGACGATCAATTCCGCCTCTTTCGTTGTGAATCCTGTACCCGAGAATGCCGAAAGTGCCTGAAATCTGGCTTTGTGCTTTTCCAAACCCGTCATCATCAGCGCGATCGATGCGGCTCTCACAAAGAGGAACGAAATCAATATCGCCAGTAAGGTTGGAAACAGAAAATATAGGCTGTTCATTGTATCCTCCCAGCTTTATAAGATTGATCGGTAATTCTTTTCGATTTCTAAAGGTTTTGTACAAGTCATAGGGCCGACATCATTATAAAAATTTCCCCGGCTCAAAACAATATTTCCAGATTTCGAGAGTGCCGATGCTTTTCAACTGTTTGTCACTCCGGTATAATGAAGAAACATTTAATTGGAGGGGAAAATGTCCGATTTCTATCAAACGGGAATAGTGACCACTTTTCATAGATTGGGAAAGATAGACCTTAAGCGGATGGACGACGAACTGATGGAATTCAACCGTCAGCGTCCCATTGCTCTAGTCCTTCCCGCTCTCTATTCAGAGCTAGAAGGGCCTGCTTTGAAACATATCTTGGAAGAGATCAAACAGGTACCTTACCTTCATGAAATCGTCGTAACGATGGGAAGGACCGATCGTGAACAATATCACGAAGCGAAAAAATTCTTTTCTGCTTTGCCGCAGAGAACCCGTATCGTCTGGAATACTGGACCTGGCATCGGAAAGCTTTACAAACAGCTCAAAGATAACGGACTTTTTGTTGGAGATGACGGCAAAGGACGATCCTGCTGGACAGCTTACGGATACATATTGTCTCGGAATGAAAGCAAGGTGATCTCCCTCCACGACTGTGACATCATCAACTATACGCGGGAGATCTTGGGGCGACTTTGTTATGCGGTCGCCTCCGCCAACATCGACTATGATTTCGCCAAAGGGTACTATGCGCGCGTGACCGACCGTATGCATGGGCGGGTGACGCGACTGTTTGTCACACCCATCATCCGAAGCCTAGAAAAGCTCTTAGGCCCCCTGCCTTTACTAACCTATCTCGACAGTTTTCGATACCCCCTGGCTGGAGAATTCTCCATGAATACCGACCTCGCTCGTATCAACCGAATCCCCAACGACTGGGGGATCGAGGTGGAAACTCTTGCCGAGGTCTATCGGAACTGTTCCATAAAAAGGGTATGTCAGGTGGAGCTCTGCGAATCCTATGAGCATAAACATCAAGCCGTATCAGCTGACGATCCTCAAAAAGGCTTGATGAAGATGTCAATCGATATCGCCAAGGCTATATTTAGAAATCTCGCGATCGACGGCGCGGATATGAGTCAGAGCTTACTCAACACCCTGCTCGTCACTTACCTTCGCACTGCCCAGGACACTATCAAGCGCTATCACGACGATGCGGCCCTCAACGGGCTATTCTTCGACAGGCATGGCGAGACGAAGATGGTGGAAGCATTCACGAACGCCATCCGGATAGCCAGCAGAGAATTCCTGGAAAATCCCCTCTATTCCCCTCTTATTCCCAACTGGAACCGGGTCACGTCCGCGATCCCCGACTTTTTGGCAAAACTCAATGCAGTGGTCGAGGAAGAAAATCGCTGAGGGTTCCACCTCAAAGTCCCACCCTGAGTTCTAATCTTTTTAACTGATTTTTCTTCACATTTAATATATAATTCTTTGCTAAACTAGGCTGATAATACGAACAATGGCAAGTGTGGTCACCATAATCCTCGCAGGCGGGCAGGGGAAAAGACTTTATCCTCTGACTAAAAAGAGGAGCAAGCCCGCAGTCCCGATTGCCGGTAGATTCCGCCTCATCGAT
>JASFEP010000407.1:0-4014 GCA_050124775.1 Candidatus Aminicenantota bacterium | reverse complement strand
GTTTGAAAATAAACATTTTCCAAAAGCAAAAAAATACTGGCAGAGGGGAAAACTCATCGACTGGCCGGATCTCACTGTTCACAGTATGAGCCATGCCCTGCACTACGGGACTTCGGTTTTCGAGGGAATCCGGGCCTATTCCACAGCTAACGGTCCTGCTGTCTTTCGCCTGCCCGAGCATCTGGATAGGTTCTTCCACTCGGCCTCTGTTCTCGCCATGGACGTCCCCTACACAAAAGAGGAGATCACACGAGCGATTACGCTCGTCATAAAGGAAAACCAGCTGGATTCGGCATACATCCGCCCCCTCCTTTATTATGCCTACGGCAATCTGGGACTCCTGCCAAAAACATCTCCCGTAGAGCTGGTCATCGCTGCCTGGGAATGGGGCGCTTACCTCGGAGAGGCGGGGGAAAAGGGAGTTTCTGTTTATATCCTCCCGAACAGGCGGATCCATCACAGTCAGTTCGATATGAAGGCCAAGTTGGGGGGTGTTTATGTCCTGTCAACTCTGGGAGGTCAACTGGCCCGCTCCAGAGGTTTCGATGAGGCTGTGTATTTAAACATCGAAGGAAATATCGCGGAGGGGCCGGGTGAAAATATATTTATCGTAAAAAACGGGATTCTGAAAACCAACGATGTGACCGAATCCATCCTGGAAGGGATCACCCGTGCCAGCATCCTTGAATTCGCTGGGGAACTGGGCATCGAGACAACAGTGGGTTCCATCACGATGGAAGAATTCGTTCAGGCGGATGAGGCCTTTTTTTCCGGAACGGCCGTGGAGATCGCATCGATCATAAAGGTTACAGACGGATCGGACAGCAAGGACTCCGAGAAGACATACACCATCGGTACCGGTGAGAAAGGCGAGGTCACCCAGAAGATCCAAAAGCACTTCAACCGCATTGTTAGAGGAGAGAGCGAAGGGTACCGCGCGTGGTTGACATATGTGTATTCGTGAACACGGAAAACGTGAATTTCTGACCGCGACATGCACGAACTCTCAGTCATATCGTATTAATCCTGCAGGTCTCAGCGTTCGAGACAAAATCATGGAAAAGGAACTGTCCTTGAAAAAAAAAGATGCGGGGATTTATGTTTTGGTCGTGAGTGTCGCGCATCCCCTCTGGATCAAACCGGGCAAGCTTCCCGAAAGGGAATTTCAGAAGGGCATCTACTTCTACATCGGACGCGCGAAACAACATCTCAGAGGGAGGCTGGCCAGGCACTTCAGGGCAGAGAAAAAACTATTCTGGCACGTCGACTATCTTCTTCAGAAAGCTTCGATCGCAGAGATCTGGTGCCGGCTCGGTTTTTTCGACGAATGCCGAATTGCGTCCGCGATCATCGAGGTGTGCGGGACGACATGTGCTCCTATACCCGGATTCGGGACCTCCGACTGTCGGTGTCCCAGCCATCTCATTTATTATTCCGGAGACAGCAAGTTTTTGCTCCCATTACGATATTCAATCCATTTCAGAGAGGTTCAGACCCATGCCATCGACGACAATCCATTTTGAGCCCATCGGCGTCATCCACTCACCCTTCAAGAGCCGGAAAGATATTCCGCGGGAGAAATGTATCGACCCGCACGGATTCGAGGATGTCCGGGGAGAGGTCGAGCTGTTCAAGAATTTCGAACCGGGTTTGGACGATATCGATGGATTTTCCCATCTCATACTTATTTTCATGTTCCATGAATCTCTGGAAAAAAACCTCTACTCCCATCCCCCCTACGACGGCAAAAAACGGGGAGTTTTCGCAACGCGGAGTTCTCACCGGCCGAATCCTCTAGGAATGACTGTCGTCAAACTCGAAGGAAGAGATAAGAACATCCTTAAAATCTCGGGAGTGGATATGTTCGATGGGACTCCCGTTCTGGACATCAAACCCTATACTGCAAGGGACAAAAAAGAGGATGCCGCTTTCGGGTGGCTCGACCACATAGGCAAGATCGAGGGCTCGGAATAGAAGTCCTTCTCCGTCAAGTGCTTAAGCCCGGATCTTCTGTATTCAGAGTCTCTCCTTTTTATACGGGAAGAAGGACCTCTCTTAAGGAGAAAGAACGATCTCGGGTTTATCGGCATGGAGAATTTCGAGGTGGGTCGTGCCGCTGCAGAACTTTTTAACCAGTCGGCTGAGCTCGCCGACGATTCTCTCCACCCCTTCCCTGTCCACAGGAGGCAATCCCTCGACGACAAGAATCGCCTCTTTCGTTTCCTCAGTCATCTTCGTCTTGTCGCACTCCCTCCAGTTCCATCGCCGGCAGAGGACTTCGACATCATCTGCATAGATCACTTCCCCTCCCTTCGCATACTCAATAGCCTCGGAATTGAGCGGCCGAAACATCTCGCCTCCTGATGCGAGCCGGAGCGTGATATCGCCCTCGACCCGGGAGATGTCATCCCCACCCACAGGAACCATGTGTTTGATGGAGATATAGTTATAAACATCGACGATCGGATTGATGTGTCTGAGATCGATCCCTTTGAGGATCATACGGTATAAACTTTCCACTGAACTCTTGTGCTTTTTCGGCTTGGCGCCGAAGGACGAATAAGCTCTCCGCCATGCAGCGATCTTCGGGAGCTCGGACAGAGTCTCTATGCTAGCGTTCGCTCTTATGGTTTCCTGCTGAGTGGAGATCAGAGGCCGAAGCCCGACCGCATCGCCGCGGTTATCCAAATCCCCGGCGATCACGATGCCCAGGTAGAGGTCGGGAAACTTTCCGAATATTTCTGCGTCGACAGCAAATATCATCACTTTGTTTCCATCATATTTTCGGCCGTACTCACGATAAGGTCCCAGGCCTGCCGGACATGACGCTCTTCTGTCGTCCGTGATCCGATCGCCATACGCAGCGCGAACTTTCCCTTTAGAGTCGTCTGAGACAACAGGATCTTCCCGGTCTCGTTGATACTCTCGATGAGCTTTTTGTTCAGAGCGTTCAACTCCTCCTCGCTCCTACCATCGTTCAGCCGGAAACAAACCAAACTCAGATGCACAGGCGCTAAGATCTCGAACAAACCATGCTCCTCGACCCTCCCTTTGAACAACTCGGCCAAGCGGATATGCTCTCTCACGATATTCTGCAGTCCCTCGATGCCATAAGACCTGATCACGAACCAGAGTTTAAGGGCCCGGAATCTTCGGCCCAGCTGGATCCCCCAATCGCGGTAGTTCTTGACCACCGCATCCACACCCGTCTTCAGATACTCGGGGTGTATCTCGAATGTCCGGATCAAACCCTTCGGGTCTTTCACGAAATGGGCCGAACAATCGAAATTCGTCAGCATCCACTTATGCGGATTGAAGTTGAAGGAATCCGCATATTCCACACCATTCAGTATCCATTTTTTTTCGGGTAAGATCGCGGCTGTTCCCGCGTAAGCGGCATCCACATGCAAATACAGACCGTGAGACCGGCATATCTCACCGACGGGCCTGAGCGGGTCTATTCCACACGATGAGGTCGTTCCCACTGTAGCGACTACACAGGCCGGCTTCAGGCCTCTTTCCTTATCCGCGACAACTGCAGCTTCCAATCGGGCGGGAATCATCGCAAAATGATCATCCGCCGGGATTCTGCGGATGTTGTCTGTCCCATACCCGGCGATCTTCGCTCCCTTCTCTACACTGGAGTGGGCCTCCTCAGACACATAAACAGAAAGTTTTTCATGAACCCCCCCTCTGTTGGAGAGAAAATTGGTGGATTTTTCTCTCGCTGTGAGGAGAGCGACCAAAGTTGTCGTGGATGCTGTATCCTGAATGACGCCGCTCATTCCTTCCGGAAGACCGAGCATTCCCCTCAGCCACTCCAGCACTCTTTCTTCCAGCTCTGCCGCAGCCGGGGATGTCACCCAAACCATACACTGTGCTCCCATTCCCGCTGTGAGCAGCTCGGCAAGCACCGAGGGCGGGCTGTTGTTGGCCGGAAAATAGGCAAACCAGGACGGATGCTGCCAGTGCGTCATCCCCGGTAGTATGATCGTCTTGAAATCCTCGAATATG
>JASFEP010000406.1:0-4017 GCA_050124775.1 Candidatus Aminicenantota bacterium | reverse complement strand
TGAAGGGTATTGCAAACAGTGCCAGAAACAATCCTATATCATTGAACATATCGAGAGTAAGATCTCTTCGAATAAACTGATTGAATTTCGGCAGAAAGAGCATAGTCAAACACAATGCACAGACTAAAGACAAAATTGCCATCAGGACCGATTCTGTAAAAAACTGTTTGATCAGCTGGGTTCTGCGGGCACCCACGACTTTTCGGATGCCCACTTCTTTGGCACGCCCGGAAGAGCGCGCAGTGGCAAGGTTCATAAAATTGATACAGGCGATGATCAGAATAAAAAAAGCAATGGCCGAATAGGCGTACAGATAGTCTTTATTGATCCTGCGAGCGATGTCGTAATTGATTCGAGAATAATGAATATCTTCGAGCGGCTGGAGGTGGAGGTTGTAGCGATCTTCCTCTACAGGAATATGTTTGGCCATGAATGCAGGAAACTTCATTTGAAGCCCTTCGGGAGTTGCCTCATCTGCGAGCAAGATGTAGGTGTAATCATTGGAAAAGCGGTCCCAGTAATTTCCCTTAACCCTTTCTTCGTTGTTGCGGGAGGCGAATGAAGCCAGGATATTGAATTGGAGGTGGGAGTTTCCGGGGATGTTTTTCATTACTCCGGTAATTTTATAATCATGTGAGTTCTGTATACGGATAATCTTTCCGACAGGATCGGTTTTGCCGAAATATTTTGTGGCGATTTTTTCAGATATAACCATTGAGAAGGGATCGGCGAGCGCAGTCTTTGGATCGCCCGAAACCAGGGGGAATGTGAAGATTTCGAAGAAATCGGCGTCTGCATAATGGACCTCATCATAAAATTTATTATCGTCGATGCCGAACAGTTGTCTGAAGTCACCGGTGATCCGTGTACTCAAGGCGATTTCGGGGAGGTCATTTTTCATAGCAGGAGCTAAAGGGAGTGCAGTGATGGAAACAATTTCCGTCCCGTGAGTCAGATCCAGTTCAGAGAGAACACGATAGATGCGATCTTTGTTTGTGTGGAAGTCATCGAAACTGAGTTCATAACGGATGAATAATAAAATCAAAATGCAACAGGCCATACCGATCGAGAGACCGGAAATTTTAATAAAGGAATATCCCTTGTGTCTCTGGATGATCCTGATGGCGATTTTGAGATAGTTCTTGAACATTTCACAACTCCAGTGGAGACAATTTTTGATAAAAGTGGGAAAAACAAGAATAATTTGGACCCAGTAGAAGAGTTTGGCTATGAAATAGGAGCGTTCGTTTGCGATGGACTGGAAACGCTCTTCAAAATCCCCCATCGCCGAATAACGGACATTGGGATCGAGCAGGCGTTCGAGGATCGAAACGGCGATATGAGGCGGATTCTTCCTTGGAATCTTTTTAGAGAGATATCGGCTTTCTCTTCTACCAGGAGGAATATTATGTTTTATCACCATATCGGTCCTCCGCTACGTGTTATTCGTCCACATCGAACGCGGGCAGATCTTTCCAGAGAATGGAATTGACCCGTCTGACCGCCATAAGGGATTTCTGTCCTTTCGGAGTGAGTTTATAGTAAATTTTTCGTCTGCCGCCACGCTCAGCCGTAGGTTCTCCTTCGATAGACTCCACAAGGCCGTGTTTCAGCAAGCGGCTCAAGGAGGCATAGATCGAACCTGTGAGCCATGTTTTTCCTGTTGCATTGGCGACCTCATCCAGGATGGTGATTCCATAGGCATCGTCCTGAAGGCGCCAAATACTGAGAAGTATAATCTCTTCGATCCGCGATATTAGCCTCACTTTATTCTCCTCATTATATGTATACGTTTCATTATATGTATACGTTTGTTGGACAAATCGGTTTACCAAAAAATGAAAAAATGTTTTCGAGTATTGGAAAGGAAGTTCCATGGGGAGGAAGAGAAAATTTTGAGGATTAGGACAGATTGACTTTTTTAAGTATCTCTTTGAATCTTGGATCGGAGCGAACTCTGTCCAGGAGAAAGTCGATCTTTATCTGGGCCATCCAGCCATCTCGCGTCTCGCATGCCCTTTCCAAGCTCGAAAAACCGAGGTCATTTTCATCAAGAGTAAAGTAGAGCAAAGCGAGACCGTAGGGGGAGATGTATTCCCGCTCCGACCGCTCGATCAGTTCATCGAGTATTTCCCGGGATTTGCCACTCTGGCCCATGAGACCATAGACGATACCGAAATGGGGCTCCAGAAATCCTCTCAGCGGACTCTCCTTTTGCAACTCTGCAAGCGCCTCTTTGTACATATTTTTTTTGATGTAAATGTACGCCATGTAAAGGTGTGTCAAAGGAAAACCGGGGTCCATTTCGATCGTTCTTCGAAGGGTCTCAAATGCATTTTCAAGTTGACCGGCACGGAAATATATAATTCCTAGATTCCTGTTAAAGGCCGCATTCAGAGGATCCAGCTCGCACGCTTTTACAGAATTTATTATGCTTTCCTCTAAGTGTGCCAGGTACATCAAAACTGATCCCCGATGAAAGTACGACCAGGCGTACCCCGGATTCAATTCTAGAGCGCGATCGAGATAGGCTAACGCACCGTCCCATTTCCACTCCATATAGGCGCTGATGGCTGCACAGGCTTCATAGGCTTCTGTTATCTGATCATCCAACTCCAGGGCTTTAGCGGCAGCTTTTTTCGCCAGCGGATAGGCCTCTTCGTGTGATTTTTCGCCATAGAAATAGCTGACCATGTATGAATATGCTAATCCAGCCCAAGCCAATGCATTTTTCGGGTCCTTATCGATGGCTTGGTTCAAAAGCTCGATGGCTTTCTCGATATTATCCCAGGTGAGTTTTCTTCGGAAATAAAGGCCTTTTAAATAGATGTTATAGGCCTCGAAATCATCCCTGTACCTCTTGGTAAGCCTAGCCTTTTCATCGCCAAGGAGCTCGATCTTCAATTTATCCGTGATGGCCAGGGATATTTCATCTTGGATGTCGAAAATATCCGCCAATTCGCGGTCGAAACGGTCCGACCAGATATGGTAGCCGTCAGCCACATTGATGAGCTGGGCCGTTATGCGGAGGCGGTCTCCGGCTTTACGTACACTTCCCTCGAGCACTGTCTCCACATCGAGCTTATGCCCGATCTCGCGAACGTCGATCTCTTTATCTTTGAAGGAAAACGCCGATGTCCGAGCCACGACGCGCAGATCCTTGATCTGAGTCAATGCATTGATAAGCTCCTCCGACAATCCCTCACAGAAATACTCCTGTTCGGGGTCGGCGCTCATGTTTTTGAAAGGGAGCACGGCGATGGAGTTCTTCCATTCGTATTTTGCATTTTTTGGGAGTTCTGGTTCGGGCAGTTCGATCTTTTTCAGATCGAGCAGCATTTCTTCGGCATTTCGATATCTCCTCTTCGGATCCTTCTCCATGCACTTGAGGATCAAACGGCTGAGGTTTTCAGAGATATGAGGATATGTTTTTTTTGGATCGGGTGGGGCCTCTGATTTATGTTTAAGTGCAATGCTTAAAGGCGTTCCTCCTTCGAAGGGAAGCTGTCCTGTGACCATCTCGTAAAGAATCACACCCAAGGAATAGAGATCGGCGCTTTGGTCGACTTCTTTTCCTTCCGCCTGCTCCGGCGACATGTATTCGGGAGTGCCGATCATCACACCAGAGCCCGTAATCCCTTTCCCTGTAACCGCTCGGGCGATCCCGAAGTCCATGATTCTAGCATTCCCGTCCCTGTCGATCATGATGTTGCTGGGTTTGAGGTCGCGATGGACGACACCCAAGCGGTGGGCTTCCTTTAGCCCTTCGCAGACCTCCTCCGCTATTGCAATGGCCGCTGGTATACTCAGTTGTTTCGATCTGTGTATGAAGCTTTTCAAGTCTTCGCCGGAGACGTATTCCATGGTGATGAAGTGAGTTCCTGTCCATTCTCCCATATCGTACATCTGACAGATATTCTTATGCCTGATCTTCCGGGCAAGTCTGAGTTCATTCTTGAAGCGTTCGATGGTTTTTGCATCAGAGGCAATTTCCGGTTTGATAACTTTGAGAGCTAT
>JASFEP010000405.1:0-4019 GCA_050124775.1 Candidatus Aminicenantota bacterium | reverse complement strand
CAGAGCAATCGACTCGGTCAAGATAGCCTTTTTCGAACAGCATGTCGATCACACGGCTTCCCCTGGATACGGACAATCCCATTCTCTCTGAAAATTCCTGGCAAGTTACCTTTTCGTCATTGTTCAAGCAGAGGAGTCCATTGTACTCGGCTTCCGATAGATCAAGAGATATTCTAATTCTTTCTTCATTGTCCGAACATTTTTTCCTAAGTTCTGAGAGGATGTCAACCAATTGTTCATCAACCAATAAATTTCTCCTTGACAATAGTTGCTGCTAGCAAGTATAATCAATCCGGTTAAAATAGTCAAATCTATATAGGTTTGATGTTCAAGCGCGAGGAGACAAAGATGCCGATTTATTCTTATCATTGCAATAAATGTCAAAACGAATTCGATCTACTGGTTGGAGTGACATCCGACAAAGCCGAGCTCAAGTGCAGCAAGTGCGGTTCAACTGAAATCGAAAAGAAGATGAGCTCTTTCAGCTGCCGAATGGGTTTATCCACTACTCCGAATAATTCCGGTAGTGTTTGTTCTACCGGCGGATGCTGCCCGACCTGTTAGGATTTAATATTATAGGTAAGTGGAAAGGTCTTATTTTATTTAGAAACGTTATTAAGGCGAAGATGTTTCGAAAAAATAGAACCGTCCCCAATTTTGCAATCTCTTTATTTTTACTTCCTGCATAAAGAGGGCGGCTCTTTTCCCCCAAAAAAGAGCCGCCCTGATCTTTAGTCATCTCCGGCTTGAAGCGGACGAAGTTCGACTTCCGTCGCCCCCCAACTTCCCCCTCCATAATGAGGGGTTTTGAATCCGATGACAGCGGGATCCTTTTCCAGAATGCGGTGAACCATCCTCCGGAGTGTTCCGGTCCCTTTGCCGTGAATAATCCGGACATGGTAAATCCCCTGGCATCGGCACTCCCTGAGATATTCCGGCACAAGATCCTTCACCTCTTTCGGATCAAATGCATGAAGATCCAACACCCCGTCTATCGGAATCCTAAACGGATCATCTTCCGCCATTTGTCTTTCTCTTAAAATGATTTATGCAACAGGATCGATTGGTTCAAGAAAGCGAAATCTATGAAAATCAGTGTCTCTGGTGTAAATCGTTTTAATCCCGTGCTCTCGCATCAGTATCGCAGTTTGTGCATCGTACAACAAATTCCCGCTCATGGATGGGAAGCTCTTTATGACTTCTGCTGCCGCAGCAGCATGCCTTTCGCCCGCTATCAGGATTCCCAAAGAAGGCGAGCTGAGGACCGCCTCGACATACTCCCATGCTTTGATAATCGACCAGGTTTTTCGAAAAACTCTCGGATGGGTGACCACTCTCAGGAATTCATATAAGATTCCCCATGTCACATACCATGGCGACGTCTTTCCACGCCACTCCTCTACCAACGCTCGGCAACGGCTGTGAAACGGGGAGTCCTCATCTGCGGCATAGACCAAAATATTTGTATCGACAACAAACACTACCTACCCTCCATAGCCTGGTAAAGCGCATCTCTATCCGCAATATCCACCAATGGCCCGCCGCTTTTAAATTTCGGTAACAGAGGTCTTTTTCTCTGTGTTTTCTCTGCCTGAAAAAGTAGCCGGAGAGAAGATTCCACTAGCTCTGACATCGTACATCCACGCCGCGCTGCTTCTTCTTTTAGCCGAGTCATCACAGAATTATCAATTTTCAATGTTGTTTTCACTTTCATACATATAACCATACAAAATGTATGGCTATATGTCAATACGTTCGAGAATCATCTTTCAACTAAAGGATGATAATAATAAAACGCATAGAATTAATAATATTCTCAATTTTAATTGAAAAGATTTGACTAGGTTCCATTTTGGTTGTATATTGGATACATATTGCATTAATAAAGGAACCATCATGGCTACATTAACAATTAAAAACATTCCTATGGATGTCTATGAAAGGCTAAAACTCCGTGCCAAAGCCAATCGGAGAAGCATTAATCAGGAAGTTATCGCCGTTATCGAACGAGCTCTCGAAACACCTCCAATCGATATCGATGCCACCATGGACCGGACGCGGAAGATCCGCGAGCTGACAGCCCAATATCGTATCCGCGACGAAGAACTTGAACAGTGGAAGAATGAAGGTCGAAAATGATCGTCGTGGATACGAACATTATCATTTATATCCACGTCCACAGCGAAAGGACAGATCTAGCTCTTCAAGCGCTAAAAAAAGATCCTTACTGGGTGGCTCCTCCTCTTTGGCAGAGCGAGTTCCGAAACGTCATGACTGGCTATATCCGTCGCCGTCTCTTGAAACTCGAAGATGCAAAACTGGTTATGAAATCGGCTCTGAAAACCATGGAAGATCGAGAAATCCTTCCCCCTTCCGATCTGGTCTTGGATTTGGCAGCGGCTAGCAACTGCTCAGCTTATGACTGCGAGTATGTCGCATTGGCCAAACATCTCAACATAAAACTCTTGACCGGTGACAATGAAATACTTCGAAGCTTTCCAGAAACAACAGTAAAACTCAGCGCTTTCTCGGGTTTTCTCTAAATCCGCCACAAGTCCAGAAAATTGAAACACCTATTTAACCTGGATTATTCACGAGTCGAGATTGCCGTAGGGGTAGGATGCGTCGGGGCGAGGCGCAAAGGATGCAGCCATAGTCTTCTACCGCAAATCCTTTGCAACGAAGCAACCTCCCCCCAACCCTGCTATAAAGGTTGACTCGCCTGTAGGGTGAAAAATGCCGATTATTAATAAAACGCATGACGAAAACGGAAATTTCAATGTGATATATTGCTAGTATTACGGAAATGATTGATATATTTTTTTTAAACTAAGTATCGGCATTTTTTATGAATAGTCCAGGTTAATTGAGGCTCGAACCTGAAAAAAATCTAGCTTGTAGATATTTTTATTCCCAGACCATTCTATATCGCCTCAGAAGAGGCAACTCATTCCTGTCTCGTAAAAGGCTGTACATCTTTCCCTTTTTGATTATGGACGGCATTTCGCCGACAGGGCGGGTAAATTTGGCAAAATATCTACCTTCAGAATCGAAAACATCGAAAAAGACTTCCCCCTGGCCGGCTTTTTGATGAGTTCTCACGTACGTTCTTCCCTCATCATCGCAGAGGAGATAATTAAAGGGATAATAATGTTTGGGATATTTCAATTTTACCCTAGGAGGCAGCTCTCTATCCCCGAATCGGACTTTGTAATGCCATTTTTGGTCCTCCTCTGTCAATTTTTCCGGTTCGTAATCCTTCACAGCCTTTCGGATGATCTTCCCTTCCGGATTAACAAAATGCAGGACATATTCTGTATTGACTCCCCATACCAAAACATCGTCTCTTCTCACATCATAGCCAAAACGCTTATCGACCATAATGACCTCTCTCCTTTTGCTGCTATCTTCAAGGCTTCCCATCGTCATGACCGGTTTAAAATCCGGGTCGAACTTAATCAAATCCACCATGAAACCTACTTCATTCTCGGTCGGGTTCCACGTGACAAAATTCGCATACAGAAACCCCTGACTATCAGCTTTTACCCTGTACACGTCCCAGTATTTGCCAAGTTTCACCTCTTTGAGGCATTTGCCATCCTGCGAATAATGAGAATATCTATGGTTGGCTCGATCGACGATGCCGATTTTGTCCCTTTCGATAACACTCATAAAAGTGACATATTGAAATTCCCCGGGCCCCTGTCCTTTCCGGCCAAACCTTTTGAGCAGCTTTCCCGTTTTGTCGAATATCTGGATACAGCCTTCTTCATTATCCATGGTAATGATGTTCTCGTCATCATCGACGCTCAACCAGTTCAGACGCGAAAAGGGATAGATCTGATTTTCATCCGGTTCGCCGAGTCTGAGGTCCTCTATGAGTGTCAACCGGGATGGCGTATCGGGAAGCGGCACGGGTTCCTTTAGATTGTAGACGACCGGAATTCCATCTTCCATCTTGATTTCTATTTCTTGTGAAAGAAGAAAACAATTCACAAACAAAACAGTAAAAATCCCTA
>JASFEP010000404.1:0-4063 GCA_050124775.1 Candidatus Aminicenantota bacterium | reverse complement strand
GAAACAAGCCCGAATATCGATTCTTTTGCCAGGGACAGTGTTTTGTTTTCGAATGTCTACGCCTCTTCCCCGTGGACTCTCCCCTCCCATGTTGCGATGCTGACTTCCCTTCACGGCGTCCATCATCAGGTCTATCAAGAGGATGAGAGGATGGACCCGGCCATTCCAACGCTCGCCGATCTCTTAAGGCGTAATCACTTTTTTTGTACCGCTTTTACGGGAGGTGGGTTCGTGAGTTCTGTGTACGGCTTCTCGAAAGGATTCGACATGTATCAGGAGGGTGAAGGAGGAGTCCACCGTCAGGATGCTGCTGCGCATTCTTTCGGGCTTGTCTCCGAATGGCTGGACACACACAGCGAAGACAAGAACTTTTTTCTTTTCGTCCATACCTACCAGCCCCATGATCCCTATGCCTGTCCCGAGCCCTACAAGGATATGTTCCTGTCCGAGGGCGCAAAATGGAGGCATCTCAATCTGATGGGGTATTTGGGCGGGAGGCCCAATCTGTTCAAGCCCCTACCCGAAAAAGAGCGTCAAAACATCGTGGACCTTTACGACGGAGAGGTGCGTTACACGGACGAGGCGCTCGTCGGGCCCTTGGTTCGAAAGCTCAAACAACTGGATCTCTACGACAGCTCTCTCGTCGTTCTCACCAGCGATCACGGGGAAGAATTCTACGATCACAAGAGTTGGGAACACGGACACCAGCTCTATGATGAATCCTTGAGGGTCCCGCTTTTGATAAAATTCCCTGGATCTAGATTCCGTGGAACCAAGGTCTCCAATATCGTGTCCCTAGTGGATGTCGTTCCCACGATCCTGGAAGAGCTCCGGATCGATGTTTCTGAGCTTTCACTCGATGGAAAGAGCCTATTGCCAGCTATCGAAGGGAAGGAAAAAGAGGATAGATCCTTTTGGGCCGATATCGGTGACAATGTCCTCGGTTCTCATGTGCCACAAAAAATATCGACGAACAGTGGGCACGCAAAGTTTATCCTCAATAAGAGGTACTCGGAGGAAGACCTGTCCTTTTTCGATTATCCTCCACCGGCGACCGGACCCGCGGAGCTGTACGATTTAGAGAGCGATCCTCATGAAGAGAGAAACCTAGCCGATGATAGAGTTGAACTTGTCAACCGGTTGATCCGCTCGATCGAGACGATCTACAGCCAGTCAAAGAAGAGAAAACTTCTTAAGCCTGAGATCGATGAAGATTTGAAAGAACAGCTCAGAGCACTGGGTTACATCAAATGAAAAGTGATATCAAATTCCCTACGGGATTTGATAGAATAGAGTGAATTTCCAGCCCCGATTGAGAGAGGGAAAGAGAGATGGCTGATTTTTTAGAGATCAAAAGTTTGAAGAAACAAGACCAAAAAAAGATTTTAGAAGAGATCACCAAGAGGATCGAAGCAAAGATAAAAAAGGGAGCGTTTACAGATAAAGAAATCCGGGAGATCGAAAAGATGGAGCTCCATCCGCTTCCCGATATTCTGGATGTCCAGAGTGTTTATGAAAGCTTTCTCTACGGGAAAGACGATTCAAAAAAGAGTGATTAGCCGGGAAAGTATCAAATCCTCAGAGAAGGAGAGTCGCATGGGCGAAGAAAAAAAGCGAGAAAAAATACCCGAAGAGAATCGCGATATCATCATAGATTATGAAAATATCGATGTCGCGGATATCATGGATCAGATAAAGAAGAAGATAGCGGCCCGGCCGAAAAGGGCGCCGGAACTCTCCCCAGTCGAATCCACTTATACTCCCTATCCTACTCCACCTCCGGAGATTCCCCCAGAGGGCTCAGGTGCGAAGACGAAGATAAAAGCCTTGTTGCTCAAGATCATGAAACCCTTTTCCCCTCTGATTAGGCTTTTAGTCCTTCCTGTGTCCCATGAGCTTGCCGAGACGGTCAAAACACTCGACCGTACGAACAAGAGATTGGACTATTTAACTGAAAAACTGCATCACGATCTTTTCCAACTGAACGAATCCTTGAACAGCCGGATAGAAGTCATAGATAAGGCTACGAACAAACGGCTCGATCTTGCCTTTGATGATATCGGGAGAATCAAGGAATACACGAAACTCTTGCACAGCCTGTCACACAATGTGGTGGTGGAGATGACCAAGCTCAAGATCGAGGAGGAAAATCTCAGGATCAAATCCAGGATCCTGGAAAAGAATTTTGAGTTCCTGGGACAAAGAGAAAAAGCTCTGGAGGATCAGGTTCTTAAATGAAAGTCGCTTTTGTCGTCCAGAGATACGGACTTGAGATCAGCGGGGGCGCAGAACTGCACTGCCGCTGGGTGACCGAACACATGCGGAAATACTGGGATGTCCAGGTTTTGACGACCCGAGCCTTCGATTACATCACTTGGAAGGATCACTACCCCAAAGGCGACGACCTCGTCAACGACATTCCGGTCAAAAGGTTCCCAGTAACAAAGCCCCGAAATCCCGAACGATTCGGCCGCCTTCAGAATCATATCCTCGCCAATGAACACCGTCTCGAAGACGAGCTCAAGTGGCTGGATGAAGAGGGGCCGTTATCGCCGTCGCTCATTCGCTACGTCCAGGAGCACAGAGGGGATTTCGACTATTTCATCTTTTTCAGTTATCGGTACTACCATTCCTATTGGGGGATCAATGCAGTTCCGGATAAGAGCATACTGGTTCCTACGGCTGAAAAGGATCCTGTTGTCCACCTCAAAATCTTTAAAGAAATGTTCAAAAAACCTCAAGCCTTCATATACAACTCCGTGGAAGAACGGGAAATGATTAACAAGGTGTCTAAGAACGAGCATATATTGGGAGATGTCGTGGGTGTGGGCACAGAGGTTCCCTCCAAGGTTTTTGTAGATGAGTTCCGTCAAAAATATGACATTGAGGGAGATTATCTCATCTATCTCGGAAGGATCGATGAGAATAAGGGATGTGTTGAGCTTTTTGATTTTTTCCTCCACTTTAAAGAGCAAACAGACTCGGATATCAAACTGGTTCTCGTGGGCAGCACGCTTCTCAAGATCCCATCACATCCCGATATCCGGTATCTGGGTTTTTTGTCTGAAGAGGACAAATTCTCGGCTTTGGCCGGCTCTCTGGCTTTGGTCATGCCCTCCTTTTACGAGAGCCTGTCCATGGTCACTCTAGAGGCGTGGGCGCAAAGAAGGCCCGTTTTGGCCAATGCCCGCTGTGATGTTCTCAAGGGGCAGTGCTTGCGGAGCAACGCCGGGCTTTTTTATGAAGACATGGATGAGTTCGCCGAGGCCCTGAAATTACTTCTATCCTTTCCACAGCTTAGAGAAACCATGGGAAAAAATGGCGAACAATATTTCAACGCAAACTATACTTGGGAAGTGATCGAAAACAAGTATCTGTCTATCGTCGACCGGCTGGAAAAGGGAAAAAAATGAATATCCATCAGTTCGCCACATCTTTGAGCTACGGAGATGCCATCTCCGATGAAATGCTCGAGATCCAGAGCGTTCTCCGAGAGAAAGGGCACAATTCTGAGATCTTTATCCGGTTTTATGAACCTAGGATGGCCAAATACATCCGTGATTTCAGAGAATATCAATCCTTGTGCTCACCGGACAATGTGATCATTTTCCATTTTTCCATCGGTTCGCCCGTATCCAAGATGTTTTTCCGGATTCCCGATAAAAAGATCATGATCTACCATAACATCACTCCTCACGGCTATTTTTTGGATTATCATCGGATATTGACCCGAGAGTGTTATAAAGGGCGTCTGGAAATCAAGCTTTTTGTGGATAAAGTGGACCTGGCCCTAGGGGATTCAGAATATAATCGTCAAGAACTCGAGCGATTGGGCTATCGAAACACAGGAGTGCTTCCTCTGCTCCTCAACCTCGATAAGTTCGATTCATTGGAAGACCCCGTCGTCCACCGCATCTATGACAACGGCAAGTGGACTGTGCTCTTTGTCGGGCGTGTTATCCCGAATAAAAAGTTCGAGGATGTTATCAGGGTATTTTCTTGCTATAAAAGGTTTTTCAATCCCGATTCTCAGCTCATCCTTGCGGGAGATTTTAGAGGGATG
>JASFEP010000403.1:0-4069 GCA_050124775.1 Candidatus Aminicenantota bacterium | reverse complement strand
ATCCGATGTGTCGGAAAGATATTTCATAAAATCCACGACCTTCGGAATGCCAAATTCGTCGATCTTGGCGAGAAATCCTTGAGAGAGGCCGAATGCTTTTTTCGCCGCCTCTTCCACGGTCGCCACATCGAACCCGTCGTCCACCATCCGTGTCGCTTCGAGCATGAGCGCCGTTAGCATCAGATTCGCCGCACCTCCGCGTCTTTCCTTCAAAAGTGAGATCTTTTCTTCGACGAGAAAATGGTCGTTTTTTCCGTTCGTCATAGTCCTATCCTTTTTTGAATTGATCACTCGATCAAGAGGAATGCAAAGCGGTTCATCGTCTTGTCATAATCCGAGAGCACCTCTATCGTATAGCCGACCTTCCGGACCGTCGTGAAGACGTCCATGGCCAGCGACTCGGGTGTAGGCCTGGCCTGTTCGGGCTCTTTGCATTTGGCCCTCACCCCCACGCAGTTTTTGCAGAAATTGCAGCTGTCCAGAAAAAGAAGGAACGCCTTTTCGTAGCCGGAACAAAAGATCTCCTTTTCGAGCTCCAGAAGCTTCCGGTTGAGCGCTCCCGTCCAATCCCATCGGTCTTCGGGTTTATCCACTCTTTTTTCGAAATGGAAAATAACAGCTTCCTTGTACTCTCGAAAAAACCGCTCGCATTCGGTAACGGACGGCACGTTGGGCGGACACGTGGCTGTTCGCCCGTATTCATCGCAGCCGAACAAACACTTCATCCTCACCCATTGGGCAACGACAAATTCCTTCGGATCGATCCATTTGAAGTCTGTGTATCCGTGCTTGCGGAAAAGTTCTTCGAAATTTTCCCTGTTCATCGAGGCCATCCGATTGTTTCCTCCGTGATAAAACGGCATTATACCATACTTAGGTCCTGGCTTTGTCCCCGTACTGTGCGCGAATCTTGAGTCGGTTATTGATGTATTTCCTCAAGAATTTTACGGCAATATCCGACCGCCGGAAGGTGGGCACACCTGCCTGTTCCATACAATCGACCATCGGCTTGAAAAGGTCGCCGGCATCCAAGTTCACCACAAAAGGTTTATCCGTCTTGTGAAACACATCGATTAGCCGCATAGCGATGCTATTGGGATGGTAGACGTTTTCCTCATGGAACCGGCCCGGCACGAGCGTCTGCATGGACGGAGTCATCGGCACGGGTGAGACGATGGCGCAGTCTACATTTTCGTCCTCCAGCATGGCCAAAACACAATCGGCGAACACGGCATCATTGGCCACAGGTGTCGTGTCCAGAGGATTGTTGACATCCTGAAGTCGGGTAATCCCCTGAGTCTCCAAGATCTGAGAGATCCTCTTCTTTGTTTTCGGCGAGAGTTGTGCGAGCAGAAACTCCTGGTCGTCTTTGAGATTGTCGGCCATGGTCACACATTCAAAGCCTGCGTTGCTGATGATAGCGATCCGGTTACCCCGGATCTCCTTATGGGCCAAAAAGGAAAGATTTTTCACATAATTCTCGAAATCGAAGATGCTGTCTGCCACAATAGCACCAGCCTCTTCCAGGATGGCCTTGGAGATGCTGTAATCCCCGGCCACCGAGGCGGTATGGCTGGCGGTGGCGTCTCTCCCCTCCGGGGTACGTCCCGCTTTGTAGATGACGATCATCTTTCCCTCCTGGGTGACGATCTGGCAGGCCGCTTTGGCACAGGCAAGGCCATCGGCAGGCATAAAACCCTCGACATAGACGCCGAACACCTTGGCCTCATCGTCACTCTCGAAGTAATTCAGGTAATCCGACACTGTGATATCGATCTGGTTGCCGATCGATATGGCGTAGAGGGGTTCGATATTGGGGAGCTTGCTCATTCGTGAGATCATGAAGGCTCCGCTCTGGCTCAGGTAAACGAGGTTGGTCTTGCGGCCGGTCGTTCGTGGGAGCTTGTAGTCGGGCACAAAGGTCGTGTCGTACTTTCCCGGCTTGGAGTAAATACCCAGGCAGTTGCCGCCGTTGACCACAGGGGTGAGTTTATTGTTGTCGATGCCCTCCTCGAGTAGCTTTTTAATCTCGTCCTCAAGCTCCTGGGTCCCTTTTTTCTCGCCGATGCCGCCGGCGATGATGATGGCTGACCGGGCCTTTTCGTGAGCGATCAGCTCTTTGATGACGTCATAGGTTTGATCGGCAGAAACGGCAATCACGAACAGGTCGACGGTTTTGGGAAGGTCGGCGATGGTGGGGATACAGGCACACCCTTCGATCTCCTTGGCGTCGGGCTTTACCACGAATACATTCCAGTTGTAAAATCCTCCGCTGAGGATGTTGTTCAAGATGATGTGTCCAACATTCATCTTTTCAGAAACACCGATAATACCGATGGTCTTCGGTTTCAATAAATGTTGGATGTGTTCGAAGCGTGCTTTTCTGAGCACTGTTTTATTCCTTGAGAACCGGCACATCCCATCCAGGGCGATCAGTTTATGATCCCTGACCACAAAGGGATTGACCTCAGCCTCTTCGATCACGAAGGGATGATCGGTTTTGTAAGGTGAGTAGTAGGCACCCAGCTTAAGAAATCGGTAATACGTCTCAACGAGCTCGTCTTTGGATACAAGGGCCTCACGCCCCCGCACATTCCCTACCAGTTTGTCATAGACGGCAAGAGGCTCCAGGATGCGCTGGATGTCATTCTTGTAGAGGATATGGGGAGACCCGATGGAGACGGCTTTCCCCTCCTGGATCCGTTCGCTCAGATATTCGATCTCCACGCCGCCCACGCCCATCGTGGCGACTGGACCGAAGTCTCGCGAATTGCGCAGCCCCATAAGCAGCTCTGTTCCGAATCCGGTCTTGTCATACTCGACCCTTTCACACACAAGGAATCCCAGTATATTTTGTTCGATCTCCGCAAGCGTCCATGATTTTGTCTTTTCGGATACGGGAAATTTTTTGATCCATTCATGGAATCTCGCTGGGATCGACTTCAACATTTTTTCGCTATGTGTGTTGATCTCTTGTACATCGTTTTTTACGAACTGGATTCCATCCACATCGGTTTTATGCACGATTATGGGAGCGATGACCTTCAGAACGAGAGATTCGCCTTCGAACGCTCCCAGGTCATCCGGTTCTATGCGCTCTCCCTTCCTTAAAAAAACGCATCGGGGTGTCTTGATGCCGGCGATGTCAAGGATGCGGTATACCTCATGTTCCAGAAGAAAATTGCGCTTTTCCTTTTCCGCAGCGAAGAAGATATCGTTTATCCGGTCAAAATCGATCTTCATTTTCATCTCTCCTAAAAAAATGGGGACAGGCTACTTTTTTGATAACCTCTGTAAAAAGCAGCCTGTCCCCAATATTTTTTGGTACCATTTTTAGAAGGTACAATTTTAACACGCAGCGGCTTCGCGTCCGAGACGGAAGGCCTCGAGGTTGATGTCGGCAATCTTATCGCCACGCGGCTTAAATAACTCACGAATGAATTCCTTCAGGTCCTCTTCTTCGAGGATCAGATGGATAGAAGCTGCGCCGAGCATAACCATGTTCTGCGCTCTGGCAAAACCCGCTTCCTGTGCTAGCTTCGCCGAATCGACGATGACATTCCTTGGAAGACTCCGAACCTTGGCCAGGATTTTATCGATTTCAGGGTAATCCGGGATATTCACGTAAGGAGAGCTACTCGTAACGACAATCCCATCCAGAGCCAGATAATCGAAATAGCGGATGGATTCGAGAGGCTCTACGCTCAGGATCATATCGGCGGCACCTTTGGGGATGAGATCGCTGAATATGGACTCATCCGAGAGGCGCAGATGCGACTGCACTGCACCGCCCCTCTGCGCCATCCCATGAACCTCAGCCTGTTTGAAGCTCAGTCCCTCTTTCAACGCTGCGTTGTCTATGACATAAGCGATGGACAGAATCCCCTGTCCTCCAACGCCGGCAAGGATGATATCCTGTTTCATAACGTTAGCTCCCTCTCTTTTTTCGTGCCTGTTGAATACATTCGCGCGCGGCGATAATCACTGACAATCCTCTATACTCGATCTCTTCTTTGATGACCTGGACATTTGATTCCAGATTCTTCGGAAGGGGAACGATCGTGCGGAT
>JASFEP010000402.1:0-4073 GCA_050124775.1 Candidatus Aminicenantota bacterium | reverse complement strand
CGATGAATGAGATTGTGGTGCACTTTCCGGTCAAAATGAAAGACGGACGGGTGAAGGTCTTGACAGGTTATCGTGTGCAGCACAACAACGCCCTGGGGCCGTTCAAAGGCGGACTGCGTTTTCATCCTGCGGTCGATGTCGATGAGATCAAGGCTCTTGCAACTTTGATGACCTGGAAGACCGCTATCACAAATATTCCCTTCGGTGGAGCTAAAGGAGGAATCCAGCTGGATCCGGCTGACTTCAGTGCCGAGGAGATGGAAAGGATTTCCAGGCGTTTTGCCTATGCGCTAGGGAATAACATCGGTCCCGAATATGATATTCCCGCTCCTGATGTCAACACAAACTCCCAGATCATGGCCTGGATTCAGGACACCTATATGTCGACTGTTGCTCCGAATGAGAGAAATCGGTGTGTCCATGTCGTTACCGGTAAACCCATCGAATCGGGGGGAAGCCAGGGCCGTGAGAAAGCCACCGGACAGGGTGTCGTATTCCTCATCGAAAAATGGGCCAGTGATAACGGGATGAATTTGAAGGGAGCCACTTACACTGTGCAGGGATTCGGAAATGTCGGATCTTGGGCTGCGCGCTTGATGAAAAGGCATGGGGCGGAACTCATAGCTGTCGAGGATGTCACTGGAGCGATTCTGAACAAGGAAGGGATCGATCCTGATGACCTCGCTGCTTATGTCAGGGAGCACGGGGGAGTCCATGGGTATCTTGGGGCCGATCCGATCGATCACGTGACTTTTTTCAGCACCAAAGCCGATATTTTTATTCCTGCAGCCCTGGAAAATCAGATAACGGATGCAACGGCTGAATTGTTGGAGGTCAAGCTCATTGCCGAGGGTGCTAACGGGCCAACCGATCCAGAGGGAGATAAAATCCTCCGGCGCCGGAACATTGCCGTTATTCCGGATATCCTCTGCAATTCGGGAGGTGTGATCGTCAGCTATTTCGAATGGCTTCAGAACAAACGCAGCGAATTCTGGGATCTCGAAGAAGTCGATACCAAACTCAAAAAAACGATCGTCGCTGCCTATGAACGTGTGCGTAATGCCGCCGAGAGACATAAAGTGGATTGGCGCACGGCCGCTCAGATCGTTGCCTTGTCCAGGCTCGAAATGGTCTACAAGGAAAGGGGGATCTTTCCGTGATCGCCGCTTGATAGATCCCTCCTGGATCAGCAGATTACAGGGCAGGCTGGTTTCCAGTCTGCCTTTTTTTTATGCCGGAGTGAATGACTAAACTCTTGATCTAATTTTTGGTTTGGATGGAAAGCTGATAATGCCCAGTCTATGGCCATAGTCGAGAACGTTCCCATCGATGTCTGTCGGTGGTAGGGGTGCCGCGTTCTTCTGTGTCGCTATTGTAACGACGATAAGAGCTATTAGACCGATCCCTGCGGCGATCAATTCCGCTGGATACGTGGATTGAACGACTTCGAGTGTGATCCAGCACACCATACCGACCACTATGCTCGAAACTGCTCCTGGTCCGTTGGCTTTCTTCCAGTAAAGAGCTGCGGTCATGGGAATGATGAGGCTGACGAACAGGATCGAAAATGACTTGACCATGAGCTGGTAGACATTCTGAAAATAGAGCGCCGTGATCAGGCCCAGGAGGCCGATCGCAAGAATGCTCCAACGGGTCGCCCACAAGAACTGTCTTTCTGTGACATTTTTTTTGAAGGTTTTTAGGATGTTCTGGCTGAAGATGCTGGCTGGAGCCAGAATACCTCCGTCGGCCGAGCTCATCAGCGCCGAAAAAAGTGCACCCACGAAAATGGCCATGGCTAGCGGGGGGAGGTACTCGATCCCCAGTGCCGGAAGGATAAATTCGGGATCGGTGATTTCAGGCATTAGGACCGAACCGGCCATTCCGAGTAAAACCGGGATCATCGCGATTGTGATATAAAGGAATGTCGTGATGTACATGCTCCACTGGGCGACTTTTTCGTCCCGGGAGCTGAAAGCCCGCTGGAGCAAGTCCTGGGAGGCGATATTCCCGAGCCCTATGATGAGCAAAGCCTGGAAAAACCACATCCAATCCAAGACATTCCCCTCTGGAAACAGCGAGAAATGACCGCTCGGGGTCAGCATCTTTAATCGGCTAAATCCACCTACATCATTCATCACTAGGGGAAAAAGGATCAACAAACCGACGATTATGACGAGAGCCTGAATAAAATCTGTGAGTGTCACTGCCCACATCCCGCCTGAGAATGTGTAAATGATCGTGATGCCGGCACAGATAAACACAGCTAAAGTCGTGTCGATCCCAGTTACGGTGTGAAGAACATAACTGAAGGCCACAAATATGGATGCGACCCATCCGATGTAAGCGGGGATTATGCAGATCCCGCATAAGACCTCCGCCCTTTGGCCGAACCGCCGGCGGAAAAGGTCCGGCAGGGTGAGGAGACGCATCCTGCGCAGGAAGCGTACATAAAAAAGGCCTGCAAGGAATAGACAGAGGGCGGATCCTATGGGATTGGAGATAACTCCCTGGAATCCTTTGCTGTAGGCTGCACCTGCGGCACCGATCAATGTTCCCGATCCGAACCATGTCGCAAACACAGTGAACACGCAGAGCCAGAGAGGGAGGCGGCGGCCGGCAACGATAAAGTCTGAGCTGGTCTTGATGTTTCGAGTGGCAAAAATTCCGACAGAAATTAGGATCCCGACATAGACGAAAGCGCCAAATAAGATGACGGTTGATCCACTCATGGCTTATTCTCTATCACCAGGACTGTTGGATCCAATTTTATTGCAGAAGCCCTGTAATTTCGTCTTCAAAACCGGTCATTTCCCAACGAGTTAACGCTATGGGGATCATCCCCGAAGCTAAAAACTCGTCCATAAACTGACGAAGGTTGAAATTTTCTCCCTGCTGCATTGCGCGCTCCGCAAGGAGTTTCTCCAGCTCATTCTTCCCTGTGATGTAGATTGTTGCATGCCCTGGCTGTAACATGCTGATCTCGAGATCATACCAAGTATCCATGTCCTCTTTACATTCCCATCCTCGTGGACACCAATTGACACAATGCTCTAAAGCCTCTTCCATAGTAAATTCATTACTGTGCATTTTAAGATCCGCCACCGCACGAGTCGCCCTCCATGCAAGGGCAATATAGATGATTTCTCTGCTCCGAGGACTCAGCTTCCATTTGTCGTGCATGCCCGCGATCATAGTGGCTTCCTCCATAAACATCGCCAGTGCCTCGCTGCGGAGTCCGCCATAGAGGCGCCAGGCGCCGCGTATCGGGCGTTCATCTCGCTGTTGCAACAAATGGTCGAGGTAGTGTCCCGAATGATTATGACAGACCTGCGCCATAGGATCGTGTCGTTCACATTGTTCGAAGAATTCCGCACAACCACCATCTCTATCTTCAGGTGCAATCCATGGTCTGTGCGGTCCACTTGCACCCATATAGTCTGGAACAGAGAAGATCCCCTCGTTCCGGATAAAATCGGTTAAATGTTTCTCCGCTTCATTCCATAATTTTGTATGGCCTTCTTTTGTCGACACATATTCGAGGGGGGAAAGATTCCGGTTTCTATTCTCTTCCAATTTAAGAAAAGCGACTGCCCGCTGGTATTCTCGCAGTGCTATGGTCATGCACTCATCCCAAGTGTGCGGGTACAGCCAGACATTTTTCATCCACCAGTTAAAGTCATCCTTACCAACACCCGCAGGTGCTTTCATTTTGTCTTTATTTTCGATAAGCCAGTCCCTGTAGTCGACAACAGCCGCCAATGCTTTTTTTGCATCCGTTACGAGTTCTGGATTGGTTTTTTCCAAGCGCAAGAGTAGATCGCGAAACATGAGGATCTTCTTTTCCTTGGTTCGAATGGCGATCACAGCGAGTTCTTTCGATCCCTCCGTGAGATTCTGTTTTGCCTGCTTAAAAATCTGAGGGACAGCCCTAAGTTTTGTCCGGAAGCTATCGATTTTTTCGTCCGGCAAAGGCAGGTCGATGAGAAAAACGTCGATGCCGTCCCCTCGGTCTGGAAAGCCTGGGATGAGTTCTGTTCCGTAAAAGCACGGATTTCGGGACCAAGGTTTAA
>JASFEP010000401.1:0-4091 GCA_050124775.1 Candidatus Aminicenantota bacterium | reverse complement strand
GAATCGATCGACTGCGACACGACTGCGAACGAATACTTTCTGCGGGTTACTCGGAACAAAAACTTACGACGCTGAAAAAAGAATTAAGGCGTTTGCTCATCAAGTTCTAATCTGACCGAAAAAATATCATTGCAAGAGGATCAGATCTTGCTATTCTAAGACCCTAAAAGCTGAAAACCCTCATTTTATCTTCATTTTATGGGACTTCTTTTACACTCCTTCTTATGAGTATTTCTGATTGGATTTGGATCCAGAGACTTTGACGCTGACGATAGAATTTGCGATATCTTGTAAATCTTTAGTGGAGACTGTTATGTAGGTATCAATCTGATCCACAAGGGAATCGAGGTTTAGATAATCAGCTGGAAAAGGGGTCTCATCGATTATTTCAACATCCTGAAATCCCGCATTTTTTATGGCTGCGATGTACTCCTGCTTGAGCAACGCGCCTGATATACAGGAAACATAAGAATCGACCGATTCCTTGATAAAATCCGGAAGTTCTTTGAGGAGAACGATATCCGAGACCATGAGCCTTCCTTTTGGTCTTAGCACGCGGAAGGCCTCCGCGAAGACTTTTGGTTTATTCGGAGAAAGATTGATGACGCAATTGGAGATGATAATGTCCACAGATTCATCCGCGATGGGAAGATCTTCGATCTCAGCTAGCTTGAATTCCACGTTTGTGTAGTTGCCTTTTTTTGCATTTTCCCTGGCTCTCACAACCATTTCATCGGTCATATCGACGCCGATGACTTTTCCCTTAGGGCCAACTTGATTGGCAGCAAGAAAGCAGTCGAATCCGGCTCCTGCACCCAGGTCCAGCACCGTCTCTCCCTCTTTGAGCGACGCCAGTGCAATGGGATTCCCGCAACCCAGGCCCAAGTTGGCGCCTTTGGGGATAGACTTGAGTTCTTCATCGCTGTAGCCAATGTTTCGACTGATGGCGCTTGCCATGTCAATGTCGCTGCAGCAAGACGCGGATGGTTCACAGCAGGAACTCTCTTTCTTTGCTATCTTCGCATATCCTTCTTTGACAAAATCTTTGATCTTTTTCTCTTTCATATTCGAATCTCCCAAATTTTATCTTCAAGCTTCTCTCTCTTCACCAAGACGTGCCCTCCATCATGGGGGAAAGGAGGTCTTTCACCATGCCTGCGATAGCATCGGCTTTGATCAGGTTGATGCAGCAGACTTTTCCCTCTATTTCCCAGACGACGACGGCCAACTTGTCCCCGGGTTTTATGTTGGCTTTCTCTCTGACCTCCTTGGGAAGAACCATCTGTCCTCGTTCATCTATACTCGCGACTGCCTCGACTTTACAACAGGAGAAATTCATCTTTTGTGCCTCGTAAGAGGATTTCATTTTTTCTTGTTTGTCCATCGAACGACTCCAATTTTATGTGTGTCTTGATATTCTGATTATTCAGAATTATCAGAATATTACAAAATTATGCACCAGTCAAGGGATTTTTCTGATAACCTATTTCTGACGGCTTTTTCCTGGTAAATTCGCTTCCGATTGAATATTCTGAAGACGTCGGTCAATTTACTCAAAGGAGATGCAACATGGATGATTACAAATCTCTTATCAGTAAAGCTTTCTTTGCCTTCCAAAATGAAGCCCCACAGCACGCTCAAGCGTGGATGAACTGTGTGAAGGAACTTGCTTCAGCAACAGCGCTCGATGATAAGACTAGAGAGTTGGCTTACTTGGCGATACTCGCTGTCCTGAGGCTTGAGAGCGGCATTCCCTTTCACGTGCAGGCTGCCAAAAAAGCAGGAGCCAAAAGGGATGAGATCATCGGTGCGGTCCTATTGGGCTTGACTCCCGCAGGTCATTCTGTGACACAAGTTCTCCCTGCTGCTATTGCTGCCTATGATGAGATGTGAGGGTGTTTTGGAACTGCATCCCCAAACTTTTTGAAACATGTCCTATCATACGAAATTATGATGAGTGAATCTTGATCTATAACATTCTTCCGCGATTTATGCCATAATAATATCCCATGAGACGCAAAATAGAGATCGCACTTCTTGTTGTAGTCGTAGGCGCAGCCCTTGCTGCCCTAATTCTGACCGATGGCGGTAAACCTTTCGAAAAGAGTCATCCAGGGCTGTCGATCGATGAGATTACTGTTCGAAACGTGACAAAGGGAACTGTGAGGTACTTTGTCAAGCCTAACAATTCATTTAAGAAGCCGGAGAAAAAATCGATCAAGCCTGGAGATTTGCACCGATACAACAGTAAAGTAGCTATGGATGTTACGTATGAGCGTCTGGGTCGTGATATCACCAGGCAATTGGCCCCGGGGATACCGTATGCTTTTCGCTATGATGAAAACAACTTAGTCCATCTTTATGAGGGTTCGCATGGAAGGAGCGATATCGAGGATCTGGCCCCCTATGTGGCAACTCCGAGAGAAGTTGTTGAAAAGATGCTGCAGATGGCCCAGGTGGACAAGAGCGATGTTCTTTACGATCTTGGTTGTGGTGATGGCCGCATTGTGATCACAGCCGCAAAGAAATACGGAGCCAGGGGAGTGGGAGTCGATATCGACTCCGAACGGATCAGAGAATCGCTGAGGGGAGCCCAGGAAGCAGGTGTGGAAGAGCTCGTCGAGTTTCGCCTGGAAGACGCCACAAAAACGGACCTTTCAGAAGCGACGGTTCTGGCATTGTATCTGTTGCCTGAATCCAATGCACTTTTGCGGCCGAAATTCGAAAAAGAGCTCAGGCCAGGGACATATATCGTTACCCACGATTATCGGATACCGGGATGGGAGGATAAAGAGATCGACGCTGTATCCATGGAGGACCTTCGCGGGAAAAACCACACTATTTTTCTCTATCAAAGATAAAAAGGGGACAGGCTACTTTTTCAATTACCTCTGGAAAAAGTAGCCTGTCCCCTTTTGTTTCTCTTTTGTTTGTTCAGAAGTGCACAGGTTTTGTACGTATCCGAACACCTTATGAACTTAAAGACCTCCCTTTCCTCTGATTTTTTCATGTCTCTGTTGTGGCATGTTAATTGCACACGGAATTGACATTATAAGGATAGATTTTCTCTAGAGGAGAGGTCCATGCGCATGGATATTGACCGAGGTAAAATATTTTTTCAACTATTTCAAAGATCAACTCTGATCGTAATTGGGATTATCTTGCTCTATATGGGCTTACATGCCCAGGCTGATACGATCGACTTCGAGTCCGATCGATGGATTCTCCGCGCTGCGAAGGTTGTGACCCATCTCGATCAGAAAAGCCTCCAAGGATCGGCCTTTCTTAAGGGTGTCGAATTCCAGAACGGGATTATCGAAGTGGATGTGGCATGCGATGGAAGCCGCGCTTTCGGAGGGATCGTTTTCCGGATGAAAATGAGCGGAGATTACGAGCAGTTTTACATCCGTCCCCACAAATCTCGATTTCCCGACGCTCTACAGTACACGCCTGTTACAAAAGGTCTGTCCAGTTGGCAGCTCTACAGCGGCGAGGGATTCACAGCGCAAGCGGAGATTCCCTATAACAGGTGGATTCATGTTAAGCTTGAGGTGTCGGGTACGCAGGCAAGAGTTTATCTCGACAATGAAGAAAATCCCGCACTGGTCGTTCATGACCTCAAGCATGGCCTGAGTACGGGAACCATCGGCCTTATCGCACCCAACACAGGACAGATCCATTTTGCCAATTTCCGTTATAGAGAGGATAACGATCTGACGTTCGACGCTCCACCTGAAGTCTCCCCTCCATCAGGTTTAATAACAGATTGGGAGATCTCACAATCCTTCAAAGTCGCTCAGATCAACAGAGAACTGGCTCCAGATCAACAGGATCTTCCTGAGATCAAATGGGAAAAGGCCGAGAGTGATTCCCTGGGTTTGGTGGATGTCGCCCGCTACATCATGAAAGTGGGACAATCTCCCGACTGCATACTGGCACGCACCGTGATCCAATCCGAAGAATCTGAGTTGAAAAAGCTGACTTTCGGATATTCGGACGAGGTGAGTATTTTCCTCAACGGCAAGATCCTCTTCAGGGGCAACAGTGAATTCCGGAAGAGAGACCCGCTTTTTCAGGGAATCGTGGGTTTG
>JASFEP010000400.1:0-4093 GCA_050124775.1 Candidatus Aminicenantota bacterium | reverse complement strand
AGACCGCCGTATAGATCGCCGCGGCGAGCACCGAGATCCCCCACCTCGCTCTCTTGTTCCATCCGTAGCCTCATCCCATCATCAATGCCCGCTGGTATCTTAACGCGGAGCGTTTTTTTCTTTTTCACCTTGCCCGAACCCATGCATTTGCTGCAAGGAGATGATATGATCTCACCCTCTCCACCGCAATGGGAACACGTTCTAGAAAGGGAAAAAAAACCCTGTTGATAACGGACCTGCCCCCTTCCCTGGCAATGAGGACAGACCTGTTTCTCAGTCCCGGGGGCCAACCTTGTGCCTTTGCACTCCGGGCAATATTCCATTCGGTTGATCTTGATCTCTTTCTCCACACCCCCGGCAGCCTCTTCCAATGTGAGCTCCATCTCAAGGGCCATATCTCTGCCACTTTTCGCATAGGACCTATGACTCCCTCTTCCCCCGAAGATATCTCCGAAGCCAAAATTGAAGAAATTACCCAGTATATCCTCGAAGTCGCCGAAGATAGATGTATTGAAACCGGAAAATCCACTGAATCCCTGTCCTCTTAAACCATCGTGCCCGAACTGATCGTAGATCGATTTTTTTTCGGGATCGATCAGGACGCTGTACGCTTCTGCCGCAGCTTTAAATTTTTCTTCGGCCTCTTTATTTCCCGGATTTTTATCCGGATGAAACTTCAATGCCATCCTGCGATAAGCTTTCTTTATCTCCTCCGGTGCTGCATTGCGGGATATCTGGAGGATTTCGTAGTAGTCTTGCTTAATCATTCCACTCAATTTCTATTCGGATTCTTCTTCGCGTGTCCTTTTAATGATGCCATGAACTTCTTCGGGAGTGAGTCCTGAAGTCGGCCGGACCTCCACGCTCTGCTCCCGTCCCGTGGCCACATCTCTCGCCGAGACTCTCGCTATCCCGTCTGCATCGATCTCGAAGGTGACATCAATCTGAGGAACGCCTGCAGGCGCTGTGGTTATACCGACCAGGTCGAATACAGCCAGAGATATATTCTCCTTGACGTTTTCGCTCTCACCTTGAAGAACGTGGACTCGCACCCTCCTTTGGTCGTGTTCCACGGTGGTAAAGGCCATGGTCTGTTTTGTGGGAATGGTTGTGTTCTTTTCGATAATTTTCACGAATCTTTCGTTTTCGGTCTCGATCCCAAGGGAAAGCGGGGTGACGTCTAGAAGCAGAACAAGGTCTTTCAGCGTTCCTGAAATGATCGCAGTCTGAATGGACGCCCCCATGGCAACAATCTCATCGGGGTTGATGCGTTCGATAGGATTTTTCTTGAAAAAATCAGTGATCAACTCCTTGATCAAAGGCATGCGTGTCTGCCCACCTACTAAAATCACTTCGTCGATCTTTTCCGCGTCAAGATTTGCATCGCTCAAAGACTGATCGATATATGGGAATGTCTTCAGGACTAGATCCCTGGTGAGCTCTTCAAGCTTTGTCCGTGTAAGGACTTGCTTAAGATGTTTTGATCCAGTCTTATCGGATCCGATAAAGGGGAGGTTTATCTCGGTTTCAAGAGTGAAAGAAAGTTCGCGTTTGGCCTTTTCGGCAGCCTCTTTGATCCTTTGTAGGGCTAGCTTATCATCGGAAAGGTCTATGCCGTTCGCCTGTTCAAATACTTCGATTAACCAGGTAACGATTCGGTCATCGAAATCCTCGCCACCCAAATAAGAATTGCCATTCGTGCCGAGCACGTGAAAGATCCCCTCGTTGATCTCCATGAGCGTGATATCAAAAGTTCCTCCGCCCATATCATATACAGCGATCGTTGCATCCTTTTTTGTGTCCAAACCGTATGCAAGGCTGGCCGCAGTGGGCTCGTTGATAACGCGCAACACTTCCAGACCTGCGATCTGTGCAGCGTCTTTGGTCGCCTGCCGTTGATGGTCATCGAAATGAGCGGGCACGGTTATCACCGCTTGGGTAACCTCATCCCCGAAATAAGTCTCCGCACACTTTTTAAGATACCCCAAGATCATTGCAGAGATCTCTTGTGGACTGATGGTGTTTGAATCCACTTGAACCATTACATCCCCGTTGGATGCTTCTGTAAGCTCGTAGGGAATCTTCTTCCGTGCTTCTTGGACCTCTTCAGACTCGAATTTTTTTCCCATGAGTCGTTTTATGGCGAAGATGGTGTTTTGCGGATTTGTAATCGCCTGCCTGAGTGCAAGATTCCCTATCAATTTTTCGCCAGAACTTGTGAAGCTGACCACGGAAGGCGTTGTCTGCATCCCTTCCAGGTTGGGAATGACTTTGGGTTCATTCCCCTCAAGATAGGAGACACAAGAATACGTTGTTCCTAGATCAATACCGATAGCCTGGCTCATGTTTCATTCTCTTTTTTCGGAAGCGTCACTTTGACCAATGACGGCCGCAGGAGTCTTTCGTGGAGTGTATAGCCCCGTTGAAACTCCTCGCTGACCTGAGGCTCATCTAAATCTTCGGATTCCTCCGTTATGAAAGCTTGATGAAGATGCGGATTGAATATCTTATCCTTGATCTCGATCGGCTTTACACCATATTTATTCAATAGATCTATCAACTGTTTGTAGATCATTTCGATCCCTTCCTTAAGGCTTTCCTCCTTTCCTCTCTCTTCGCTTTTCAACGATCTCTCAAGATTATCGAGCACAGCGAGCAATTCACCGAAAAATTCGCTAAGGGCATACTGATAATAGTCTGATTTTTCCCTTTCCAATCTTTTTCTCAGATTTTCTTTGTCGGCCACCTGCCTCAGATATTCTTGTTTGAGTTCCTCTATCTCATCCTTCAATTTTTTTATTTCCTTATCATGGGATTTTGGGGTCGGAACTTTAGCGGTTGTTTTTCTTTTCTTCGGCATTTTTTTCTGTTCGGTAATGTACTCGATCTCTACATCTTCTGATGACTTTTTTTCTTTGTCGACATCTTCATGGGTCTCTATCTTTTTTGGCATGTGTCCTCCTTATTTGTGGGCACTGATCGTGCGACTCAATTTTTTCGCAACACAATCGACAAGTGGGATGATCTTTTTATAAGGCAGCCTTTTTGGGCCTATGATGCCGAGCGAACCTAAAACTTGTTCGTCATATCCATAATGAGAGAGGATCAGTGAGCAGTCTTTGATCTCCGGAAAATTCATCTCCGACCCTATCAAGACTTTTACGCGATCGAGACTTATAAATTCGGAGAGGAGTTTTGTAAGCCTTGTTTTTTCTTCGAAATTCCTGAATAGAGAATGCAGCCGTTCCATATCGAACAACTCAGGCTTTTCTAAAAGATTCGACGTTCCATCCAGAAAGATTTCGTGCTCATTTTCCTCTTGGTTGAAGTACGTTTTGATCAGCGAGGTCAATTTATGGAGAAGATCTTCGAATTTCAGCTTATAGGATGGAACCTCTTTGATCAGGTAGTCATGGACGAACGATAAGTTCTTTCCCCTGAATTGTTCGTTTATGAACCGAGATGCGCGGTCCAGTTCATGTTGAGTAAAATACGTGTTTGTATTCACTACTTCAGTTAACACCAGATTAAAAGTGGTGACGAGGATGACCATCACTTTTTCTTCGGAGATCTTGATGAGCCGAAGATATTTGAATTGGATCTTGGAGATCCGGGGGGAGATCACAAAACCTAGATTATCGGAGTGCTGAGAGAGCGTTCTCGAGGCATTGACGAGCAGAGACTGAAAATTTCCCCTTTCATGCCTAAAATTATCAGGAGCGATGTCCAGAGCTGTACGAGATGGAAAAGCCTCCTGGAACAATTTATTCACATAGGATCGAAGACCTTTATCCGTTGGAATGCGTCCTGCGGAAGTGTAAGGCTGGAGGAGATAGCCCTGCTCTTCCAATTTTGCCATGATATTCCGGACTGTCGCGGAGGATAGGGTGACCTGTTCTTTGGCAGCGATGGAACCCGAGCTTATGGGTTTGCCCAGTTTGAGATAGCTCTCCACGATGAGGTTCAAAACCGTTAGGTCTTTGTCGCGCAAAATATACTTTTTTTCCACCATTTCTAGATAAGATTTATAACACTAAATCTTTAAACTTTCAACTCTATAACATCAGCTCTGACATGTGATTATAGGTATGTT
>JASFEP010000399.1:0-4095 GCA_050124775.1 Candidatus Aminicenantota bacterium | reverse complement strand
GTCGTGGTCCGCGATACGCTCACCACCACAACCGCATCGGCCCCGTTCTGTAGGGGATTGAACTCCCTCACATAGCCCTTCTGCGCCATGTTACGGGCCACCTCAGCCAGAATGTGATCGTTGAGGTTGGTGTCCACATCCTCGGACCCTTCGCGCAAGAACACCTCGTTCGGCATAGCATAAGTCCGAACGCTCGCGAAGTTGAACTGGTCGTCATAGTACGAGAGTGCCACATCCTGTTCCGTGCTGGATTGCGGCCCACCGGGATAACATGACCACATCACTCCAAGGAGGACGACTCCCAGTACCCACATAAACTTAAATTTCGTATTTTGTCTTACCATTTTTTTTATGTCTCCTCTCTTCCATCGAGTGGTAAGAATGATATAGGAAAAAATTTTAAGTCCGAACTGCTATTTTGTCCATTGGACTTTAGTCTTATATGCCGAAAAAGCAGCGAAGGGCCCGTTATTTTCCCATCCCGGGTGAAGTTTGAAAATCCGCTCCCCCTTTGCCGATTTCTTCCATAAAGACATATTTCAAAAAATTGAAGGAACTTGTCCGTATTGATTAAAATTTAATCAAAGCCAGACCACTGCAGCGATCCAAATTATGATTTTCTTCGAGGATAGACATCCACCTAGGTAACAGATCCTAAACGATCAATCGCCCACCAAAACCACTCGTAAATCCATGACATTGGTGAATGTAGGGCCTGTTATGAACAGGTCGTGCAGGAGGTCGAAGAACGTAAAAGAATCGTTGTTGCGGAGATATGATGGGGCATCCAATCCCTGGTTTCTTGCCCTTCTGACCGTTGCGCCGTCTGCGAATGCGCCAGCCGCATCCGTGGGCCCATCGGTTCCGTCTGTTCCTGCGCTCAAAACGACCACATTCTCCAGGCCGTCAATGGCGATAGCTGCGGCGAGAACGAATTCCTGGTTCCGGCCCCCCTTACCCTTTCCCCGTATCGTCACCGTCGTTTCTCCGCCCGATATCACGCTGGCCGGTTTGGCCATGGGCGTTCCCATCTGAAGGATCTCCCTGGCAACCGCTGCGTGATCGAGAGCGACATCCTTGGCCTCTCCCTCTATGGAAGCTGATAAAATGAGGCTGTTGTAGCCGAGCTCTTCAGCTTTACGCGCGGCGGCTTCTATGGCCAGTGAGTTGCTGGCTATGATCACATTCTGCGTTTTATGGAAGACTGGATCACCGAATTTCGGTGTTTCTGCGATATATCCATCAGCACCCTTGTCGTAGTGATCGCGGATGGCTTCGGGAATTTTATTCTCCAAAGAATATTTCTGCAAAATCCGCAGGCAATCTGCGTAAGTGCTCCTGTCCGGGACTGTGGGACCCGAGGCTATACTGTCCAGGTCGTCGCCGACGACATCCGAAATGATCAGGGTGACCAGAGTCGATGGATAGGCCAGCCGCGCCAGTTGGCCGCCCTTTACGCGGGACGCATGCTTCCGCAAGACATTGATCTCGTGAATGGTAGCGCCGATCTCCAATAGGATTTGCGTCAATTGCCGTTTTTCAGCCAGGCTGATCCCATCCGCGGGATAGGGAAGGAGCGCCGACCCCCCACCCGATATCAAACACAAGACCAGGTCTCTTTGACCGGCCATTGTGACGAGCTCAACGATCCGCTGCGTTCCCTCCAAGCCTGCCCCGTCGGGTACAGGATGCCTCGCCTCATTGATGGCGATGAAATCCAAAGGCAAAGAGTGATCATACTTCACGTTGACAATCCCCGTGCTGATCCGATCTCCCAGGATTTCCTCAACAGCCTGGGCCATGGCTGCAGACGCTTTTCCAGCACCCACGACATAGACATTCTCATAGGCCGACAGGTCGTAGGAGGAACTCCCGATTGTCAGTGCGTGCCCCTCCTTTCTCAGGAATCTCTTCACAGCGCTTTTGGAATCGACCGCACGGAGGCCCGCCCGGAAGATAGCTTCGGCATCCCGTCTCAATCGATCTTTGCCTCTCGATTTCTCCATGAACCCTAATCACTCATCGGGAATTATTTGAGATCTCCTGGCTGCCCCGTACTGGAGAGGACATCGCTCCACAGCCTTCCCTGAGGATCGATCTGTTTGCGTCTGGAAACCGCCATCCGGATCGGAACGTGTGTGAACTGTTCGTTCCAGTAACCCACCAGCATGTTCGTTCTCCCCGTCATGCCGGCATGTACGGCATCATGCCCCAACACCAGGCAAAAGGCGGAATCACTGGGATTGGCGGGTACACTGCGGATAGTATAACTGGGATCAATGTATTTTAGATTGACCTCGATCCTCAGCTTTTTAAAATAGCCTTTGATCCGATCTTTGAGGAAGAGCCCGACATCTTCCAGTTCGACATTCCCCGAAGCATCCTGTTCCTGCGTCCTCTCCATCAGGTCCTGTCCGGCGCCCTCTCCGACAACGATGACGGCGTGTCCGCGGGCCTCCAGCCTGGTCCTTAGCACTTTGAGGAAAACCTCCAGGGAAAAGGGCACCTCGGGCACCAGGCAGAAATTGACATCGTTGTTCGCAAGAGACGCGTACGCGGCGATAAACCCTGAGTAGCGGCCCATGAGCTTTACGAGGCCCACTCCGTTTCTCGCCCCGAGGGCCTCTGTGTGTGCGCCGTATATGGCTGTCCTCGATTCAGAAACGGCGGTTTCGAAACCGAAGGATTTGCTCACACAGGAGATATCGTTGTCGATGGTTTTGGGGATTCCGACAACCGCTATTTTCACCTTCCGCCTTGCGATCTCTTCGGCGATGGCCTGCGCTCCTTTAAGAGTACCATCCCCTCCGATGGTGAACAGAAGCCCCACATTCATCCGTTCCAGAGTGTCGACCATTTCAGAGACATCTTGAGGGCCCCGGGATGAACCGAGCATCGTTCCCCCCCGCTTGTGGATTTCATCGACCGCATCGGGATCCAGTTCCAAGGGCGTGTGTCCGTATTTGGGGCTGAGTCCTTCGTACCCAAAACGAAACCCAAAAACGGTCTTTACGCCGTAGTGGTAGTGGAGGCTCATGACGATCGCCCGAATGACATCATTCTGACCCGGACAGAGTCCTCCGCACGTGACGATGCCGCACTTGAGCTTGGAGGCATCGAAGTAGATCTTTTGCCTCGGTCCGGTCATCTCGAAGTGTGGGGGATCCTTGCCTTCTTCCATGTAAGGCTTCATGTCTGCAAAGTTCGAGTGGTAGAGTACGTGGTCTTTATCGCTCACGAAGGGCACGCCCGTCATGGGAGAGGGGATTCGGCATTCCCCCAGTGTCTCTATGGAAAAATCAAGGTCGTCCACACTCATTCTATCCTCCGATAAGGCCTTGCTGGCGTTCCCCTCAAAAATCTTTCAGCTCCAAAAAATCCTTAAAATCCTGAGAGATCATTGCGGTTGCTATTTATCGATCATCCGCGGTTATCCCTAGATAACCGGAACAGACCCTATTTCGCTTTCCCCTGTTTTTTTACGGCGTCCATCGCCTTTTGGATAGCTTCTTGGTCGCCGATATAGTAGCTCTTGATCGGCTGCAGGTCCTTGTCCAGCTCGTAGACCAGGGGAATTCCGGTCGGGATATTCAAGCTGATGACCTCATCCTTGGTGAGGTTATCGAGATGTTTGACCAGAGCACGTAGGCTGTTCCCGTGGGCGGATACGATCACACGCTTGCCCTCGAGAATGGCCGGGGCGATGGTGTCTTCCCAGTAAGGAAGGAACCGCTCGACCGTATCCCTGAGGCATTCCCCCCGGGGAAGAAGATGTTTGGGCAGTGTTGCATAACGGGGGTCCTTTCCGGGATAGCGTTCATCGTCCTCATCGAGAAGGGGTGGACGCACATCGTAGCTCCGGCGCCATTGAAGGACCTTTTCTTCTCCGTATTTTTTCGCTGTCTCCGCTTTGTTGAGGCCCTGCAGGGCTCCGTAATGCCGCTCGTTGAGCCGCCAAGACCTGTAGACCGGTATCCACATCATATCGAGCACATCCAGGGCCAGCCAGAGGGATCTCACAGCCCGTTTCAGCACCGACGTGTAGGCGACGTCGAACACATAGCCATCCTCTCTGAGAACTCTCCCCGACTCGAC
>JASFEP010000398.1:0-4119 GCA_050124775.1 Candidatus Aminicenantota bacterium | reverse complement strand
AGGCGCCTTTTTTCGAAAAGCTTCGCGAGATCACAGGACAGACGCCAGGAAAAGGAGCCGTCATCCTCCGGCCAAAGCCTCTCCAGAAACTCATGCTACCGTTCGCCTGGATTCTCATCGTATCCGCTTTAGCTCGCCCTCAATGGGTCGAGGATCCCATCACAAAGATCGAAGCAGGCCGCGACCTCATGCTGGCTGTCGATCTTTCAGGCTCCATGGCTACACGAGATTTTCTGGATGAAGAAGGCAACCGGATCGACCGCCTCGAAGCCGTAAAACTCGTCCTGGATGATTTCATTGACCGCCGAGAAGGAGACCGAATGGGTTTAATTCTCTTCGGCACAGCCGCCTTTCTGCAGGTGCCGTTCTCACAGGATTACGAAACCTTCCGGATCCTGCTGGACGAAGCACAGGTCCGTATGGCTGGCCCACAAACCATGATGGGGGATGCTATCGGACTGGCGATCAAGCTCTTCGAGAGCAGCGAATCGGAATACAAGGTGATGATCTTACTGACAGACGGCAACGACACCGGCAGCCAGGTGCCCCCCTCCCGGGCTGCCGGGATCGCGTCTCAAAACGATGTCGTGATCCACACGATTGCCATGGGAGATCCCAGCACCGTGGGAGAGGAGGCCCTCGATATCGAAGCCCTCCAGGAGATCTCAGACCTAACGAATGGTCAATTTTTTATGGGCATGAACAGGGAGGAACTGGAGAACATCTACGCCCGATTAGACGAACTCGAACCTCTCGAGTTCGAGACTCTCTCCTATCGTCCCAAACGACCGCTTTATTTTTACCCTGTTGGAGCCTTTCTAGTCCTGTACATCATTTACCATCTGAGGATGGCATCGCGCAGCCTGCTGCGCCGGAAGGAGAAGGCAGCGCATGCTTGACTTGGGACCGTTAGCCAACTTCCACTTCATCCGCCCCCAATGGCTCTTGATGTTAATTCCCACACTGCTCCTCTACTGGTTTCTTCGCCGCAAACATAGCGTTGCAAAACAGTGGGAGTCTTTCATTTCCCCTCACCTCCTCAAGCATCTGGTCGTCGGAACAGAACAGAAAAGGCGATTGCGACCGGTGAATCTCCTGATTCCCGTGTTTATTCTCGCTTCCCTCGCCCTGTCCGGACCGACCTGGATGCAAGAACCATTCCCTTTTGCCGAAGATGAGGCTCCTCTGGTCATTGCCCTCGACTTATCACAAGAGATGGGCGCTGTCGACATCCAACCGTCCCGGTTGGAAAGAGCCAAGCAAAAGGTTCGGGACCTTCTCGCAGAGCGAAGCGGTGCGAGGACAGCGCTCCTGGCTTATGCGGGAAGCGCACACATGATCTTGCCCCTCACAGACGATCCTCAGATCTTGGAAATGTACCTGGCATCTCTCACACCGAATATCATGCCAGAAAAGGGAAAGAATGCCGCTGACGCTCTGACATTGGCCGAGGAAATGCTCTCCCAGGAAATAACACCAGGAACGGTTCTGTTTTTTACGAACGCCATCGATCCTGAGCATATTCCCGCATTCATCGGCCACAACGAGGAAAGCCGGAATGCCGTCATGATTCTCGGCATCGGAACCACACAAGGCGGTCCCATCCCCACTGGAGGAAACAGGGTTCTGACTGATCCCGAAGGTAACCGTGTGATCAGCACACTGGATAGGGAGGGACTCGAGAATCTCTCCCAAGAGGCGGACATATATGTGACATCAGTCACACTGGACGACAGCGATGTGCGGCGGCTCAACGGCCGCATCAAACAGCACATGACAGAAGTCCGGAGCGAAGATGAGAATGTCCGCTGGAGAGATTTCGGCTACTTTCTTTTATTCCCCATTGCTTTGCTGAGTCTTTTCTGGTTCCGCCGCGGTTGGACAGTCCAGTGGCTATCGGGATTCCTTCTGGTCATCTACCTCTTCTCACCCGTGCCTGCCGAAGCCCAAGAGTTCCGTTTTGTCGACGTTTGGCTAACCGCAGATCAACAGGGCCGTCAGTACTTCGAAAAGGGTGATTACGCTGAAGCGGCCTTAAGGTTTGAAGATCCCTTATGGAAAGGCATCGCTTTTTACTACAACAAGGACTACGATAGCGCTATCCAACAATTTTCTCGACTGGAAACCGCAGAAAGCTATTTCAATCTCGGAAACGCCTATGTTCATATTGAGGATTACACACAGGCGATGGAAAGCTATGAGCAGGCGCTGAAAATAAATCCCGAATATGCTGAGGCAAAGCACAACCAAAAGCTGGTTCAGCAGATCCTCGACAGGATTGCCCAGGAGGAAGAAAAAAAGGATGAACGCCCTCAACCTGGATCCCAGCTCGGCGCGGATGAGATAAAAATGGCTGATCCGGATGACCCAACAAAGCGCCAAGAGACGGAGGGAGAAGCTATAGAACTCCAACAGGAGATGTACAGCGACGAACAGCTCAATGAGATGTGGATGCGCCGTGTGCAGACCAGCCCGGCGGATTTTCTCCGCAATAAATTCGCCTACCAGAAATTCCTCAAGGAAAATCCAAAAAGACGAGAGACAGAGACACAGGACAAATGAATCGGATCAGTATGAAGGGCATTGGATCGAAGCAGCCGGAATCAAACAGGAGCGCTCTCGGGCTGACTGGATCGAAGCAAAGCGAATCGGATGGGATCGGATTGATTCGAATGGGAGCGATGAGAACACAGATTGGATTAAAAATGACCGGATTATTGCAGTTTGGTGCCATAGCGCTGGTTTTTTTATGTGGAATGCTATCGATAACAATGTTCGCCCAGGAACCGCCTGAAACCGAAGAGCCGCAGGGCCCTCCGCCAGTGATGATACGATCGAGCCTGTCGGCGGAATCCGGAATCTACGTGGGCCAGAAAGTGAGGCTCTATGTCGAAGTCCTCACGAACACTTGGTTCGCCAAGGCTCCACAATTTCCTGAACTCCGTATGCCTCATGCCATTTGTTTGGAGCTCAGCCAGTTCGGAGTGAACTTCTCCGAAAGGATCGAAGGACAAACATACGCCGCTCAGAGGAAGGAATACGTCATCTATCCTCAGAGAGCCTTACGTTATTCTGTTCCCTCTCTGACAGTGAATATCACGTATGCCCGCCCAGGAGAAGAACACGGCGAGATCACTCTGAATTCTCCGCCGCAGGAGTTCGAAGCACGAGCGCCCAAAGAGGCCGAGGGAGTGGATTATTTCGTAACAACTCCACGACTTCGCGTCGAAGAGGAATACGACCGAAGCTTCGACGACATCAAAGTCGGAGATTCACTCATGCGCACCATCTCCATGATCGCTGATGATTCGGTGGGTATGCTTCTCCCACCTTTAAATTTTGGTGTCACCGAAGGATTGAGTGTTTATCCCGCTTCCCCACGAATGGAGGACGAGAGTAACAGAGGAGTCAACATCGGCAAACGCTTCGAATCTGTGACTTATGTCATGGAAAAGGAAGGCGACTATAGACTACCAGAGATCGTTATCCACTGGTTTGACCCTCAAAATGAAAAGCTGCACACAGAGACTCTCCCAGCCGTCGAATTTGCTGTGGCCGCAAACCCAGAGCTGGAGGAGGAGATGCTGGCTTTTCTCGAGGAAGAAGAGGCAGAAACTAAGGAGGAGCTCACAGCGAGCACAAAAAAGCCTCTCGACATCAAAAACATCGTTTATTTTATCCTGGCATTTCTGCTTTTGATTGCTGCATTAGTCATTTTTATCATCCCCTACCTGAAACGATTTCTTGCCTGGTGGAAAAGACGAAGATCGATCCGAGCCGAATCGGAAAAAGCCTATTTCAAACGTTTGCATAAATCATGCAAAAAAGACGATCCCAGGGAGATCATGAAAAGCCTTTTGAACTGGCTCGATAAGGTCTATCCCGGGCCTGGAGCTGCCACGGTCGATGAGTTTGCCAGTCGTTCCGGCGATCTGGAGCTTCAAGTGGTGACTGCAGGGCTTAAAAACGAACTTTACGGAAAATTTGATAGCGATGAATCCCAAGAGAAGTGGTCCGGGCGGGATTTCTATCGAACCATATCCCAAGCAAGAAAGAACCTCATAAAAAAGACAAAGCTTGTGGCAAAAACTTCGGGGCTCCAACCCCTCAATCCCTGAC
>JASFEP010000397.1:0-4136 GCA_050124775.1 Candidatus Aminicenantota bacterium | reverse complement strand
TCATGTTATCCAGGTCGATCCCAGTAAGGGGTTCCAGGATGGCTTTGGCTTCCCGCCCCTGGAGAGCCAGCTGTGTATAACTGTCGCTTTGATTCTCGACCGATACGTCAAAGCCGCCCTTATGGCTGAGAATCCATTCATAGTCTTTATCCGAATTGGCGGCATTGACCACACAGAGATATTTTTCTTCATCCAGACAATAGACCAGCATATCATCGATAAAAGTCCCTTTTGGAGTTGTCAAGGCTGTATACTGTGCCATATTCGGCTCCAGCCTGGCGGCATTATTAGGAGTCAAATATTGGACAAAATCCAGGGCTTGTTTACCTGAGATCAGGATCTCTCCCATATGGCTAACATCGAACAGTCCGGCGTGTGTTCGGACGGCCATATGTTCGCTGACGATGCCAGAAAACTCGACCGGCATCTCCCATCCGAAGAACTCGATCATTTTTGCCCCGAGTTTTTTTTGAGAAGCATAGAGTCTTGTTGTTTTCATGGAACTCCTCTTTTATCGTTGCCGCCCACTCGCATCAGCTGGGACCAATGTAATGGGCCAAGCCCCGCCTTTACCACCTTACCGGTGATTGGGGCGGATTGGCACGTGAATCATACAAACGAACCTGTATGATTCCTGAAATTGCCGTTATTTCTTATGAAAACGTCAAAATATTTAACTACCATATATCCTTGACCAATGCAACATAAATTCCGATTTGCAGGCATCTCCAAAACAATGGCGCACCATATTCAGTGATCCAATTGAGAGGAGGAGAAAACCGTGAGAAGGGCTGAACGGGCTTAGCACATCTTCTGTTGGGAGATGTGAGCGAAGCCCGGATCAGAGCGAAGTTTCCTCGCTGGGAAAACTGAGCGTGTATTCGAATCCCCACTTGGATCACTTATCCGCACGATATGATCTATTCTTTTTTTGGCCTAAGGATGCTTCCCCGGAACCGGAAATCCTTGCAGCTAGAACGAAATTTGTTATAATGAGAGACCAGAAATGATCAAACTCAAGACGGATTTGAAGGCAAATATCCATAAAAAGATCGGTAAGAACTACCCCATAGAGCCGTCCGATATAGATATCGATACAACTCCCAACATTAAGATGGGAGACCTGGCGCTGGCCTTCCCATTCCAGCTCGCTAAAAAGCTCAAACGCAACCCAAGAGAACTTGCCCAGGAGATTCTGACTTCCCTCTTGCCCCTCGAGGGTGTTGAAAAGGCGGATGTGGCCGGGGCAGGCTTCATCAACCTGTATTTAAATAAACCGGAGTTCTTCCGACATGCACTTCGGCAGGTGGGATGTTCGAGCTTAGTCCCTGAAGAAAAAAAGATCATCATCGAGCACACCAATATCAACCCCAACAAAGCTGCCCATATCGGACATTTGCGCAATGCCTGTCTGGGAGACACGCTCGGCCGCTGTTTGATCCACAAGGGAGAGACGGTCGAAATACAAAATTATATCGATGACACGGGGGTCCAGGTGGTCGATGTGGTCTTCGGGTTCATGGACCTGGAGAAAAAGAGCCTGCAAGATCTCGAACGCCTCGAGGGGAAATTCGATTACTACTGCTGGGACCTCTACGCGCGCGTATCCGCCTATCTCGAGAATCATCCCGAGGCGCTGAAGAGACGGTCGGAGATCTTGAAAAAGATCGAAGAAGGGGCGAGTCCGGAAATTCAATTGGCAGATCATATCTCGCGAAGAATCATCCGTGCCCATCTCGCAACGATGAAGAGACTCGGCATCACATACGACCTCCTCCCCTGTGAGAGCAGCATCCTGGCTTTAAAGTTTTGGGACAGAGCCTTTTCCCTGCTGAAGGAAAAAGAAGCGATCGCATTCATGGACGAAGGAGTGAACAAGGGCTGCTGGGTGATGAGGCTTGAGGAGGAGGCTGACCGGGAGAAAGTTATCGTCAGGTCTGACCGGACAATTACTTATGTGGGTAAAGATATCGCGTACCAACTTTGGAAATTTGGGCTACTGGATAAAGATTTTTACTATGAACCCTTCATCGAAGAGGAAAATAAGGTCATTTGGATAACGACGTCAACGCCCGCTCATAAAGCACCGGAATTCGGAAAGGGAACTCTTGTTTACAATGTGATCGACACTCGACAATCTTATCTGCAACAGGTAGTCGTCCAGGGGCTTCGATCACTGCACTTTTTCAAACAGGCCGAAAAATCCATCCATTTTTCCTATGAGATGGTCGCCCTGTCCCCAAACAGTTTGAAAGAACTGGACGTGAGAGTATCGGAAGAAGATCAGGACAGGGATTTTCTTGAAGTATCCGGAAGAAAAGGATTGGGAGTGAAAGCCGATGACCTGATCGACCGGCTTGAGGAAAAAGCTCTCCTTGAAGTTCACAAAAGGAATCCAGATCTTTCTCGGAATCAAAAGGGAGAAATCTCCCGCCAAATCGCCATCGGCGCTTTGAGGTATTTTATGCTTAAATACGCACGGAACTCTCTTATCGTTTTCGATTTCGAAGATGCTTTGAGCTTCGAGGGCGAGACAGGACCTTACCTTCAATACACGTGTGTCCGGATCAACAGCATATTCCGCAAGCTTGAAGAAAGGGAGCGCCTCCGCGTTGCGGATATACTGGAGGGACTGCCAGAGAACGAATGGTCTCTTCCCGATCTCTCCGAAAATGAGCTTTCTGATTTTTGGGAGATTGTCCTCTATGCGTCACAACTCGACGAAGAGATCCTTCACACGATTCGGTCCCTGGAGACATCTCATCTGGCAAAATTTGCCTTTAACCTGAGCCAAAAATTCAATGCCTATTATCACAAATACTCGATCCTTGCAGAGAAAGACCCGGAGATCAAGAATATCCGTATACTGACGATCTTTTTTATCAGAGAAACCCTAAAAAAAGCATTGTCGCTCATGGGGATCCCGTTGCCGGAGCGGATGTAGCTTTTGTGCAACAAAAATGCGCATAGAACGGTTGAAAAAATAAAACTTAGCTATTGAAATTTGGAGAGATTTTTCTAAAATATTTAACCTGACATCGCAGAGTCCGTTCCTTCGTGCGGACTGCTTGGAATTCGGTCCCTGCATTTTGCTTGGATACAAAATTAGGAGAAAGGAGGCTATGGATGATCGAAGTTGAACATCTCACAAAAAAATTCGGAGATATCCTAGCCGTACGAGACCTCAGCTTTAAAGTCGAAAAGGGAAAGATCTGGGGGCTTCTCGGCCCCAACGCGGCGGGAAAAACGACAACCATGAGGATCCTTACAGGGTATCTTCCAGCGACAAAGGGCAAAGCCACAGTTTCGGGATACGATGTATTCGAACAAGCGAACGAAGTCAAAAAAATAACCGGTTATCTACCCGAAGTGGTCCCTCTCTATCAAGAGATGACAGTGAGTGAGTACTTGAAGTTCGTCGCAGACATTAAACAGATCGCACCCAATAAGAAAAAAGAGGCGATCGAGAGGTCCATCGAGACAAGCGGACTCGAACTGGTAAGAAACCGCCTCATCCGGAATATCTCACGCGGCTTTAAACAGCGGGTCGGCATCGCGCAAGCGCTGATCCATGATCCGCAAATATTGATCCTGGACGAGCCGACCATAGGGCTCGACCCGGCCCAGATCATCGAGATCAGACAGCTCATCAGATCGCTCAGGGGGGAGCACACCATCATGCTGTCGACGCATATCCTGGCAGAAGTCACACAGGTTTGCGACGGTGTGGTCATCATCAGCGATGGACAGCTCAAAGCATCGGGATCTCTAGAGGAACTCACCTCTTCGCTTGCGGAAAGAGACGGAGTTGTCATCAGACTCAAAAAGGCAGATGGAGAATTGATTGCCCTTTTAAAAGGGCTCCCTGGAGTTGACAATGTATCTCAACAGGATGACGGGATAAAGATCGAATGGGGAACAGACAAAGATATCAGAGACGTGATCACTCGATATGTCGTGGACAACGACCTGGGGCTTATCGAAATGAAATCACTGGGGATGAATATCGAAGACCTCTACCTTAAAGTGATCTCGGGAGGTACGGTACAATGAACAATATCTGGGCAATATGCAAAAGAGAGATCAAAACCTATTTCACCTCCCCAATTGCCTATGTCGCTACCACGGTATTTCTG
>JASFEP010000396.1:0-4146 GCA_050124775.1 Candidatus Aminicenantota bacterium | reverse complement strand
CCCCCGAGGCGAGATCGACCCTGCCAAAGATATAAGAACTATGGACGAAGAGATCATTCTCGCCGACCTTCTATCGGTCGAGTCCCGAATGGAAAAGCTCAAAAAAGATCTGAAAGGGGGGAAGAATCCTGACGGGGAGAAAGAGATGGGATGGCTGACTTCGCTTCATACAAACCTCTCCGAAGGAAAAGCCATCCGTGAGCTCAGCCTATCCCCGCCCGAAGAGAAGGCATTCCGAAGCTTTGCTTTCCTCAGCCAAAAGCCCCTTTTTCACATGATCAACGTGGACGAAAAAGATATAGGCCTCATAGAAACTCCGGAAAAAATCATTGCATCGGACAAACAAAGGACAGCCACTCTTGCCTTTTGCGGAAAGATCGAAATGGAGATCCTCGAGCTCGATGAGGACGAGAAAGATATATTTCTCGAAGAATACGGATTCAAGGAGCTCAGTGCACCAAAGTTTTTAAGGTCCTCTTACAAGCTTCTGGATGTGATCACTTTCTTTTCCATCGGGAATGAAGAAGTCAAAGCATGGACGATCCCGAAAGATACGCCCGCCTTGCATGCCGCCGGTGTCATCCACTCGGATATCGAGAAGGGATTTGTTCGGGCCGAGGTCATCGGTTGGGAAGATCTGTGTCATTTTGGCTCATTCCAGAACGCCAAAGAAAACGCCGCCATCCGTCTCGAAGGAAAAGACTATGCCGTTCAGGACGGAGACGTTATTTACTTTAGATTTGCAAAGTGACCGCCAACACAAAGAGATGAGAGAGACATGAGCAAATCGTTCAGGATCACAGCCAGAGATGAGGATACCTCGGCAAGGACGGGATTGATCAAGACCCCGCATGGGGATATTCGCACTCCGGCATTTGCACCGGTTGCCAGCCAGGGAACTGTCAAGGCGTTGCCTCATAACCTGGTCGAGGTTTTGGGTGCTGACCTCATACTGGTCAACGCCTACCACCTCTATCTCCGCCCAGGTCTGGAGACGATAACCGAGATGGGCGGGATCCATTCCTTCATATCCTGGAAAAAGCCAATTCTTTCGGACAGCGGAGGATTCCAGATCTACAGCCTTACACCTCTGGCCAAAGTCAAGAGTTCTGGGGTCGAGTTCGCGTCACATCTCGATGGGACCAAGATTTTTCTGACACCCGAGGACGTGGTTGACATCCAGTATTATCTAGGGACAGACATCATGATGGCACTGGATTATTTCCTCCCCTACCCCTCATCACAGGAAGATATGAGACATGCCGTGGACCTCACATCACGCTGGGCCGAACGCTCCAAAAAGCATTTTCAAACCAGGGATTCTGCCCAACTTCTCTGGGGGATCACACAGGGAAGCGTGAACTGGGAGCTCAGGCAAAAAAGTACAGAAGAGCTGATGGCCCTGGATTTCGACGGATATGCATTGGGCGGCCTCGGCATAGGCGAACCCAAATCGCAGTTCATGGAAACCGTGGAAAGATCCGATAGCCTGCTACCCAAAGAAAAGCCTCGTTATCTCATGGGGATAGGTTACATCAAAGATATCCTGGATGCGATCGAAAGGGGTATCGACTTTTTCGACTGCGTGTTACCCACGCGTAATGCCCGCAACGGAACGATATTCACGAGCTTAGGAAAGATCGTGATCAAAAACAAGAAATACGAGATGGACGAACGTCCTCTCGACGCAAATTGCACATGCTATACCTGCAGCCATTTTTCCAGAGCTTATCTGCGTCATCTCTACGAGCGAAACGAGATCACTTCTGCCGTATTGAACACCATCCACAACCTACATTTTTATCTTGACATCTTCGAAAAAATTAGGCAAGCTATTCAAAAAAATTCGTACAAAAATTTGAAAAAAAAGTTGATAGATATCAACAACGAGGACGATATCGAATGATTTTAGGCGCACTTTTAACATTCAATGAGCAAGCTCCAACGGGAGCTGGCCAAGGAAGCTTTATCACGGCGCTTGTTCCTTTTATCCTGGTATTCGTGATCTTCTATCTGCTCATTATCATGCCCTCGCGCAAAAAACAGAAGAAACACCAGGAAATGGTGGAAAAACTCAAGCCTGGTGACAAGATCGTAACGAGCGGCGGAATCTACGGCACGGTGATGGGAAAAAAGGAAGACCGCATCGAAGTAAAGATCTCTTCCAATGTTAAGATCGACATCACTAAAAACTCAGTTGCGGCGATTTTAGGGCAGAAAAAAGAAGAAAAATAGACCGTATTCTTGATTTCGAAGCACGGCGATATTCATAGGAATTCGAAAAGAGAATTTTACCGATGAAAAAAAACATACAGTGGAGGCTCCTCATCGTTCTGGCTGTCCTCGCCCTGTCCATTTTTCTCGCCTACCCCCCGAGTAAGATCCCGTTGGGCCTAGATCTATCCGGCGGTATGCACCTTGTGTTGCAGGTCGTCACCAACGATGCGATCAATGCGGAAACCGACAACGAGATCCTCCGACTTCAAGAGAAGTTAAAGGAAGAAAACTTCACTTACGAGAGGATCTCGAAAAGTGAAGAACGTGTCGGTCGGTTCACCATACAGAATTTCGATGTACAAAGGGAGAGAGAACTCCGCGACCTGCTGGATGAGTTTTACAAGGAATGGGATTATTCCGTTGTCGGGACCGATGTCGTCCTCGATATAAAATCCAATGTCGCTTTTTATCTGCGCGATCAAGCAGTCCGACAATCCGAAGAGACAATCTGGAACCGTGTCGATGAGCTCGGTCTCACAGAGCCTACGATCCAGAGACAGGGAGGGCCTGGAGGGGACCGCATCATCGTGGAACTCCCTGGAGTGGACAATCCCGAGCGCGTAAAAAATATCCTAAAGACCACAGCGCTTCTCGAATGGAAAATGGTCACGGGAGGTCCCGCGCCAACAGAAGAAGCTCTTCTCGAGCCTTATGGAGGCGTTGTCCCCGATGACATGGAGGTTGTCAAGGGGGATCCGAAAAGGACCCAGGGAGGATACTACCTCCTCTCAAGAGTGGCCAGTATCACCGGCAGGGATATCCGGATGGCACGCCGCTCTGTCGATCAATGGAACAGCCCCGCCGTCGCATTCACGCTGGACCCCGATGGATCGCGACGGTTCGGCAAAACCACAACGGATCATCAGGGCGAGAATCTTGCTATTGTCCTGGACGGCCGAGTGCAGTCCGCGCCGGTGATCGAGGACCGGATCACGACAGGGAGCGGGATCATTCGCGGAGGATATACGATCGAAGAGGCCGAGGATCTGGCGCTGGTCTTGAGGGCAGGGGCCATGCCCGCGGATGTCAAATACCTGGAAGAACGGACCATCGGGCCTTCCCTCGGAGCGGACTCCATCCGTAAGGGTCTCACATCTATCGTTATGGCTCTCGTTCTCATTCTTGTGTTTATGGTTTTCTATTACCGGTTAGCGGGAGTCAACGCGGTCATCGCACTCGTTTTCAACGTGATCATCCTGATGGGAGCGCTGGCTTATTTCCATGCAAGCCTCACCTTGCCTGGAATAGCCGGCATTATTTTAACGATCGGTATGGCTGTGGACGCCAATGTGCTTGTCTTCGAACGCATCAGAGAAGAGCTCGCTCAGGGAAAGAGCGTTCTCAGCTCGATCGCTGCGGGATTTTCCAGGGCATTCCGGACCATCCTGGATGCCAATGTAACGACCATCATCGCAGCCATCTTTCTCTTCCAATTCGGGACAGGACCCATCCGAGGATTTGCGGTCACCCTCATCATCGGTATCACCGCGAGTATGTTCACCGCGATATTCGTTTCGCGTTTGATTTTCGATGTCTCTTATTCAAAGAAGAAAAAAAGAGAGAAACTGAGCATATAAGATGCAGATATTCAAGAAACCCAACTTCACCTTCATGAAGTACAAGTATATCGCATTGGGTTTCTCAGCGATCATCATTATCATCGGCCTCCTCAACATCAATTTCGGGAAGGGATTGACTCCGGGAATCGATTTTGCCGGAGGGACTCTGGTCCGTATCAAATTCAGCAATCCTATACCCGTGGCCGATATCAGAGATGCCTTGACCAGAGCCGACCTGGGAAGCAGCAAACTTCAGGCTGTGGGAGATACAGAAACAGAATACATGATCCGCACGATGCAAATGATCGGG
>JASFEP010000395.1:0-4161 GCA_050124775.1 Candidatus Aminicenantota bacterium | reverse complement strand
CATTTTTCAAAAGGAGAGGGGATTCGCTGGTGGATAGAATAGGTGTGCGGCTTCGCTCGAGGCTTTACGAGATGTGCAAGATCGTAGAGATGGAGGGCGATGATTACCGTAAAAAGATCAAACAGGCCAGTTATCGTTTCTGATTGATATTTATCCCGAATTTTGCTAAATTAGTGAACCTGCTCCTCGGTAGCTCAATCGGCAGAGCGGGTGGCTGTAAATAACTGCAGCTTCCACGAGAGATCGTGGTTGAAAAATCGGGTGAATTCAGGGAAGCCTGCCTTCCGCAGCTATGGAAAAGGGTAATCCTGAGCCAAGCCTTGGCGGTATTCTTGAGTCAAGGAAGGTGCAGAGACTAGAGCGAAAGCTCGTACTCCAAGCGAAGCTTGGGGGAAGCGCCCGACACCCTTCCTCCGGTTCAACGGAGCGGGTGATGAGATAGTCCAAGCCCAGGAGAAATTTTGGGGTTCTTGTAACCACTAGGTTGCAGGTTCGAGTCCTGCCCGAGGAGCCATTTTTTATCGAGTTGTTTCATCTATCCAAGTGGGTTTTGCATTCAAAGACCCTGTCTCCAAAATCCAGGATGTATCACCGTGTCGAGCAAGAATTTCCTTTCTACACAGAAGATTCATCTCTCTGGTGAGATCTGCTATAATGAATTGTCAAAAAGGTGAGGGATAATGCCTTGTGTATAATGGAGGCAAATATGAGGACAGCATCAAAGACATTTTGGATCATCATTGCCGCAAGCGCAGTAATTGCGACAGCGACCGCGAAGGAAAAACTCGTCAACAGCACATGGTGTGCGACGCCATTACGCATTGACGGAACAAATAACGATTGGCAACGAGCGACATTGACATTTGAAAAGAAGGTCCAGTCCGATTTCGCGTTCATGAACGACGCAGATTACCTTTATGTTCTTTTTATTTTTAACGACCCTCAATATCTGAGTTCGATCGAGCAAACAGGAATGACAGTGTATTTCAATGTTGCAGGCAAAAAGAAAAAGGATTACGGAGTGCGGTTCCTTCAAAATAAAATTTCCGCCCGACAGTACATCGCAATGCTGGAAAAACGAGAAGGGACTCTCTCCGAAGCAGAAAAAGACAAAATCCTGTCGAATCCCGATTATATGATCTATGACTTTGAGTTGATCAATAAAAAGGCTGGAGAAAAGGCGGCAAAACCTCCTAGTGATGCGAAACCAGCAATTTACAGGATCCATCAAGATAAGGGAAAAAAAATTGCCTTTGAAATGGCTGTTCCTTTGGCAAAAGTTGCCGAGTTAGCTCCAGGCATCGGCACAGAGCCAGGAAAAATAATCAAAGTAGGGTTTGAATGGGGAGGATTGACAGAAGCGATGAAGAAGGCACGTATGGAACGCTTCAAATCCCAAAGTGAACGCGCGGCGGAAAGCGTATCGGAAACGCCGGCAGGAGGTACGTCAGCATCGATGGCTCGACGACGACGAACGCCAAAAAAATATGATTTCTGGGTAGACGTGAAACTCGCTGACAAGCAAAAATCGCCGTAGTGCCCAAATACTGTGAGGAATTTCTCACGGAATGCCCTGACAGCAGATATCTGAAATCCTCTCCAATGATTGATATCTGACAGATATTTTATGATCTTTAGCTGTACTCAATGAAAAAGTGTAATGTCCTGATTGTTAGCCTGGCTGTACTGTATTGTTTATCCGCCGGGCGATGGCAGAATAAACAGCCCGATGTGATCTTTGTCCCCACGCCCGACCGAGTGGTTGAGGAAATGCTCCGAATAGCAGATATCCAGACAGATGACACGATTTATGACCTCGGATGTGGTGACGGCCGTATCGTGATACGAGCCGCGCTAAAATTAGGGTCGCAGGGTGTTGGTATCGACATCGATCCTAAACGGATCAAGGAGAGTAAGCAGAATGCAAAAAAGGCGGGTGTAGAACATCTGGTCAAATTCATAGAACAGGACCTCTTCCAGACTGACCTCAGGGAAGCCACTGTTGTTACTCTATATCTTCTTCCTATGCTGAATCTCCGGTTACGGCCCAAACTGCTTGCAGAATTGAGGCCTGGAACACGGGTGATCTCTCATGATTTTGGAATGAACGAGTGGCTTCCTGATCAAAAAACCGTCGTGGTGGTAGGGGATAGGCATCACTGGGTCTATCGTTGGATAGTGCCCGCAAATGTCATCGGACGATGGAAGCTATCCTGCCCCGATTTTCGTGGCGGGACTCCGATCACTATGCATCTGGAACAGGTCTATCAGCATGTCGTTGGAGCTGTCCTCTTGGACGGCGAGCGAAATCACCTCAGGAAAACAAAGCTAACAGGCGACTCCCTCCAGTTCGAATTGGATCTTCAAAAAGGAGGGAAAGTGTTTCCAGGAGTATTCGAGGGAAAAGTCCAAGGAGATGTTATATTGGGGGAAATCACCCGGGATAGAGGTTCTCGGGTTGAAAAATATCCATGGAGAGCAGTCCGCGATCCACGAACAATTGAACCCATCGATGTCGTCTCTTTCATGAGATCCTTGTATGATAAAACTAAGAGATGATGGGGAAAATATTGGGACAATATCGGAGATGGGTCTCATTCAAACCGTTTATGGGGCACTAAAGTGATATCTCTACCAAGGGTAAAGCCGGGTGTCGAGGTGTTTATGGAAAAGCACATCGACTTGGTGAAGTCCCAGCGCGTCGGACTGATAACTAATCCATCGGGGATAGATTCCAACCGAATCAGCACACTATCGCTTTTTGCAGGCAATACTGGGATTGATCTTGTGGCCCTTTTTGGACCCGAACATGGAATTCATGGAGACGCACAAGCCGGAGCATATGTTGCACTCCAAAGGGAACAGGATCTCGATATTCCTGTATACAGTCTTTATGGTCAGTCCCGAAAACAAAACGCATCTGGGCGGATGGACATGGACGAATCCATGCGGGACTTCGATACAGTCGATGAGGGAAAAACCATCGAACCTCAGATGATAGAAAACATCGATGTCTTAGTGTTCGATATGCAAGATGTGGGGACCCGAATCTACACATACATTGCCACCATGGCATATGCCATGCAGGCCAGTGCCGATTACAAGAAACACTTTATCGTTTTGGACCGGCCCAATCCCATCAACGGCATCGATATTGAGGGGCCTGTTTTGGAATATCCAGAATACAGTTCGTTTGTGGGAGTCTACCCGATTCCCGTAAGACATCGCATGACAGTTGGAGAGCTGGCCCTGTTCTTCAACGCGAATTTTCTAGCCCGGGAAACACAACTGACTATCATCCCTATGCAGGGTTGGGAGAGATCCATGTGGTTCGATGAGACGTTGCTTCCATGGACCAACCCTTCGCCGAACATGTCCTCTCTGGATACGGCGATCGTTTACCCGGGACAGGTCTTTATCGAGGGAACGAATGTCTCAGAAGGGAGGGGAACGGAGAAACCTTTCGAAATTTTCGGCGCTCCATGGATCGACGGAAGTCGACTTGTCAATGCGCTCAACAACCTCAAACTTCCGGCCGTCAAATTTCAAAGTGTTTGTTTTACACCGCTATTTTCGAAATATATGGGCAAGGTTTGTGAGGGAGTGCAGATCCATGTAACTGATAGAAATCGTTTCAGGCCTTTTTTGACATCCTTGTATATCATCCAAACCATCATGGATATGAATACAGAACATTTTATGTTTCACACAGATTATTTTGACAAGATCATGGGTAGCCCAAAGGTAAGAGAAGCACTTGAGGAACATCAAGATATACCCGGGATTATTGAAAGAATTTCACCTGACCTCGATGCATTCAGAGACTTTAGTAAATCCTCACTTCTCTATGGATGACACAAAAGAAAGCATTTTGCAACTTTCCCAACCTATCGATCGTTTCTTGGATTAAAAAGGAGAGCATTCATGCCAGCTAAAAACGTGTTTGCAGCGTTAAGGCGATGAGAAAAATTTTTTTGAAAAAAATTGCTAAAAAACTAGCATTTTATGTTGACATGACAGGAAGGGGGGTGCTATAATTTTAGCATGCTAAAAATTCAGCACTTTATGACAATCTAAAACGGAGAACACATTCATGAAAGGATACAAAAACCTTAGCCGCAGGGAAAGACAGATCATGGATATCATCTATGAAAAAAATGA
>JASFEP010000394.1:0-4177 GCA_050124775.1 Candidatus Aminicenantota bacterium | reverse complement strand
TTTTTTCGGAGGACGATAAGAAAAAAATCGAGAAGAGGCTAAAAGACCTGGGCTACATGTAATCTTAATTTATATTATTTATAAAGTCGGGCTTGACTCGTAAATAATATATTTTAAAAAATTAATAAGGAACAATGACAGCTATAAACAATAAAGACTTGGTGATACTGTCGAATATTGAATGGGATTTCCAGTGGCAGCGTCATCAGATCTTTGCCACGTTTTTCAAAAAAGCCTGCCGCAAAGTGGTTTTTGTAGAGAGCCAGGCCAAACGAAATCCTGAGTTCAAGGACATCCCCCGTATCATCGAGAGGTCTCTGAGATTTTTGACGAAAAGGGGTCGAAAGGAGCCTTCCCGAGAGAAAAATGGGGCCAACTCAAATCTCTCCATTATATCCCCTCTGCTGTTGCCGTCGACCTTCGAGGTCTTTCGGCACATCAATAAAAAGATCTTTATTCCCCCACTGGTGAGATCCATTCGAAGAGAGATCACCGATGCTCCTATCGTTGTCAATTATACTCCCACCCAAACATCGAAAGACCTCATCAAGTCTCTCGACCCTCTCCTGGTGGTCTATGACTGCGTCGAAAATTTCCCAGACTTCCCGGGCGTGGCAAAGGACACGGCTGAGATCGAGAGTGCAATCATCGATGAAGCAGACCTAGTGGTCACAGATTCGATATTTCTTTTCGAAAAAGCCAAAAAAATCCGAGATGATGTGATCCGAATTTTACCCGGAGTCGACTACGCGCATTTCGAACGGGCAGATACGGGGAAGCTTAAAAATCCTCCTCGAAGACTTTGTTATTTTGGAGGTGTGCACGAGCGGCGTATCGATCTTAAGTTACTCGAAGAGCTCGCGTCTTCACAAAAATTCACGATCGAGATCGTCGGCCCGGTCAAGTCGAAAATTCCCCCTTTCCCGGAAAACGTGATCTTTCATGGTGCTGTCCCCTACCAGCGACTTCCCCAAACAATCAAACATTGCGATTGTTTCATCTTGCCCTACAGGTTATCCGAATTTACCAAAGGGATTTTACCAGCAAAACTGTTCGAGTGCTTCGCCTCCGGCAAACCGATCATCGCCACTCCACTGCCCTCCTTCTACGAATTCAGCGAACTGATTTTTTTGGCTGAATCGAGTGACGAATGGATAAAAACGTTGTCATCGATGTTTACGCTCGAGAGCGAACAGAAATACCTGGAACGAAAAGCGTTGGCCCGGAAAAATTCCTGGGAGAGCCGATTCGAGGAATTCAGCAATGCACTCGCGCAGAGATCGCGAACGAGTGAGGACTGAGATGAAAAACAAAACAACGACTCGAAAGCTCAAGATCCCCTTTCTGTCCACCACGATCGTGACGGATATCATCCTGTTTTTCATGCTCTTGCCACTCTGGACGGCCTTGGGAGTCACACAATTTTTCGGGCCTGTTCTCATGCTTTTTCTTTTCGTAAAGCTTCTCATCACATCGGCCAAAGATAAAACCGACATCAAGATCCCATTTGCCATATCCACACTGGTCCTTCTTTTTCTCCTGTCATCACTCATATCGGGTCTGCATATTCAAGAATCCTACTGGATTTTGGTCTTCGTCAGAAACTTTATAGTATATGTCGCGGGCTTCGCTCTGTTCACCGTGGTGATCAATGTCGTCAAAAGTAAACAAACTCTGATGTCGATCCTCTGGGCCCTGAGTATAATGGGTTTCGCCGCTGGAATCATCGGCTTGTTCGGGTTGATCAACTCAATCCCTGTGGAATTCAGCTTCGCAACCCCCGTCACGAAGCTCCTCCCGGAGAGCCTCCGGAACAGTGAATTCCTCAAAGAAGCGCTGTACCCTTCGATCAGTGGTTACTACCAGGAATTTTTTGGCCTAACAGTCAGGCGCTTAAGCTCCATATTCCTCTATCCCAACTATCTGGCCGCGGCCATTATCATCATATTTCCCTACCAATTCTTGCTGTATATGCACACAAAGGGCATTAAGAAATTCTTCGTTTTTGCAAACGCCTTGCTCCTTCTACTCTGCATAATCTTCACTTATTCCAGAGGGGCATTCTTGGGCCTGTTTCTCGGTTTTGTGTATTTTATCTATCTCCAATGGATTAAAAAATACAGGCACGAAAAGCAAAAAACTCGGTTTTCCGTGATCCCCATAGTCAGCTTGGCGATCATTCTCATCCTGATCATTTCTGTCAATACGATTTCCCAGATCAAACCATTGAGCCTCCAGACACGATCGCTCATCGTTAAAAACACGATCCAATCCTGGAAAGATAGTCCGGTCTTCGGTTGGGGAACACAACGGAATATGAGGGTTGTGGGTGAACACGATTACCTCCCCCCGCTCGGATCACACAGCACCTACTTGAGTTTGCTCTACAGATATGGATTGAGCGGCACTCTTCTGTTTCTGGGCATATTCGCCATTGTCTTTTTTGAATTGAACCGGACATTGCGCTCGCCTCGATCCGAATCCTTCTGGAAGGACGTCTGCACTGTGTGCGGGTGGGCCTTTTTCGGAAACCTGGTACAGGCGATTTTCACCGTTATGGATTACGATGTTGTCATCCTGTTCTTGATATGGATGAACTGGGGCCTCATCCTCGTGGCTCGAAAAGCGACCGAAGATACGGCCGGTCAAAATATCGGAGAAAGTCGCTCATGAGAAATAAAGGGCTCCTTTTTACGGTTTTCTGTATTTCAGCCGCTATTCTGATCGCACTGGCCATCCAAAAGATCCTGTTCCATAAACACACTCCAAAACTTGAAAAAGTGATACTGGTTTCCATAGATGCCCTCAGAGCGGATCGATTAGGCTGTTATGGCAATCCCAGAGAGGTATCTCCCTTTATCGATCACTTGGCCCGGCAAGGAACGCAATTTCTTTACGCCTTTGCACCCCAGGCATTTACCCCTCCGTCGCACGCCTCGATGTTCACGTCCCTCTATCCGGATGTCTTCGACATTCCTCTCGATCCCAGGTTACCCACACTGGCATCGATCCTCAGAAAAAATGGATTCTACACGACAGCTTTTACGGCTGACGGGTTTCTCTCAGAGGGGTATGGAGTACTGAACGGATTCGAAGAGCTGGACGATCACGTCATCGGCATAAAAAATCTCGAATCAAGAGTTAAAAAATGGTTAGATGCTCACCATAGCGAAAATTTTTTCCTCTTCCTTCATACCTATTATGTCCACGTACCCTACGCCGCACCGGAAAAGTATTTCACGGAATTTGCGGATCCCACCTATTCTGGCACGATCATCAACGATAGAGAGAGCACCCAATCTTTCATAGAAAGAGCCAACACCGGAGAGGTCCATGTCACACCTGAAGATATTCAAAGGTTGTTCGATATTTATGATAGTCAGATCAGACGAACGGACGATTTTGTCCGCACCCTAATCGATGAATTGAAAACTCAGGATATTTATGACCAAACTTTGTTGATCCTGACCTCAGACCACGGGGAACAATTCTATGAATTCGGCCATTTCCAGCACTACTCGGAGGAAAATCCTTTTGCCGATGTTTCCATGCATGTCCCTTTGATATTCCACTGCCCGATCCTGGGCCATAAATCCAAGCCTGAAATACTGGCCGAGCTGCTCGATATTGCCCCGACGATTTTGGACGCAGCAGGCATCGAAAGGCCGCAACTTTTCCAGGGAAAAAGCCTCTTTCCCCTCATCTCCGATCAGCCTATTCCCCCGGCCGAAGGGGAGGCATTCGTTTTCTTTCATTTGCCGAATGTGTGGGGCTTGAGAACAAAAGATAAAAAACTGACCGTCGATTTTCGGCCCGGCAGAAATATCCAATTGTATGACCTTGTCAAGGATCCCCAAGAACGCCAAAATATTTATCCGGATAGAAAAAAAGACGAACACATCCGCACCCTGCTTTCCACACTCATAGAAAAACAGGAACAAAACGAATCTCTCCGGCAAAACCTCGGACTTATCCAGGTGCAGGTAGCCAATGAGAGCATAGAGGACACATTCGCATTTGACGAAAGAACTGTCTTACAGGCAAATTTCAGTGGCACCACTGCTAAGATTAGATCGAAGGATTCCGTTATTCAAATACCGATGTCTGTTCAGGACTCCTTATTCGAGGACGGAAAAAAGGGAAAAGGCCTTGCTTTACATCCTAAAAACACTCTAAA
>JASFEP010000393.1:0-4199 GCA_050124775.1 Candidatus Aminicenantota bacterium | reverse complement strand
TGACAACGACGCCGAGAGAAAATAACGACGCTTTCAACTCACCGGAACACAGTTTCTGGCAGATCGGTGCCGAGGGCGGATTTCTGCCTGCTCCTGTGGAGCTCGATTATTTACTCATGGCCCCTGCTGAGAGGGCGGATGTCATCGTCGACTTCTCTGGTTTTGCGGTGGGGGATGAGATCTATTTAGTCAATGATGGCCCGGATGCGCCTTTTGGGGGCATCAGCCTGGAAGATCTTTCCGATTGGGAGTCGACCGGCCAGGTCATGAAGTTCGTCGTGAAAGCTGTATCAAATGGCGATCCCACCACTCCACCGGATCAGCTGATTCTTCCCAATAATACTCCTGCTCTTCCTCCTGCAGATGCTACACGCCATTTAAGCTTGAATGAAGAAGAATCCGCTTCCGTGCGTGTTTCAGAGGATGCTTCCGGGAACATCGTGCTCGATTGCGCAACCGGTGAAGTCTTCGGTCCCACATCAGCTCTATTGGGAACCCTCAATGCGGATGGGTCCGGTAACCCGCTTTTGTGGAACGACCCTATCACGGAAAATCCTGCTGTTGGCAGTACAGAAGAATGGGTGATCCATAACTTCACAGAAGATGCTCATCCCATCCATGTCCATTTGGTTCAGTTTAAGGTTTTGGGCCGAGGGGCAGATGGGACGCAGCCTCCGGAGGCTTGGGAAACAGGCTGGAAGGACACCGTTATCGCTTATCCCGGTGAGATCACACGCATCAAGGCGAAGTTCGACATGCCTGGATTCTATGTCTGGCACTGCCACATCGTCGAGCACGAAGACAACGAGATGATGCGGCCTTTCCATGTCGGACCGATTCCGATGGGTGCGCCTGCGCAAGGATTCAGTCTTCAACCGTTCAAGAATAAGTAACTCGGGTCGAAACTGAGTTAGAAATCTCAAAAGAGGGCTGCATTTGCAGCCCTCTTTTTTTATTTGGAAACAAATATTTCGAGGCCTGTCTTCACCCTATTTTTGCTCGATCTCTAGAGTTGTTTGGCGTTTTAGATATGTTCCTACCCAATCTTTCCTATATGCCCGAACAGTAGAAAAAAAATAAAAAAACTTTTGACTTTCCTTTCTGTTTGGTATATTAGTATCTACTAATATAATTAAATAAGCTATTGTTTATAATACTTTTATAATATTAAAATTTTATAATGCGTTCTCGAGAGGATCTTAAAGAAAAAGCTCAGATTTTCAAAGCCTTAGCCCACCCTATCCGCCTCTATATCGTGGAAGTACTGTTGAGCGGTGAACGCTGTGTGAATGACATCAAGGACCTCTTCGAAGCTACCCAGCCTAACATTTCTCAGCATCTCAACATCCTCAAATACACGGGAATTGTGGATTATCGCCAGGACAAGAATTTGCGTTGCTATTTTCTCAAGGATCCCTCGAAAGTCAAAAAATTGGTACAGGCTGCGAAACAATTCATTAATGAATCGTAAACCTCAGAAGTTTATGTCCATCGTCCCGACCGGGATGACAATATCTTCAATAATCCAAATCTAAGGAGGTTTTTTTATGGCTAAAGTTGCAATTACGGTCAATGGTTCAGAGAATTCGAATGTCTTTCCGCCTTTCATCCTCGGTTCTTCGGCTGTTTCCCTCGGCGATGAATTGGTGATCTTCTTTTGCCCTGGAGGAGCACCCGCCATGGTGAAAGGCGTGATCGAAAGAATGGAAGGAAAGGGCTTGCCGAACTTACTCGAACTCTTCGATGGGGTGAGAAATCTTGGCGGTAAGATCTATGTCTGCGAACTTGCCTTAGAGGCAAAAGATATCAAAAAGGAAGACATTCGGGATGGTGTGGAGATCATCGGAGCCACAACATTTATGGATGAAGTCAAAGATGCAACGGTGACGTTCTCTTTCTAAAAGATCCCTTAGATATCAAAAAATTATAGGAGGATAAAAATGGCAACACAAACACTCGATGCAATGGGACTCAAATGTCCACAGCCCATATTGAAAGTGGCATCTCTGGCACCGCAGTTGAATCCTGGCGATATTCTCGAGGTTATCGCTGACTGCGAATCATTCCCCAAGGATATAAAGGCCTGGGCCGAAAGGACAGGAAAAACCCTGCTCTTCTGCAACACGGATGCCGAAGGGAAACATTCCGCTCAGATCCAATTTTGATTTATCCTGGCGTCTGTGATTCGGGATTCCTCCCTCGCATTTGTTTTGACCACAGCGGGGGAGGAAATACCCATTTTTTGATTGAATAAAAAGGAATCGATAATGGAGACAGAATTCAAACCTAATATCGTGGGCTTTTTGTGCAATTGGTGTTCGTATGCGGGCGCGGATCTTGCTGGATCCAGCAAAATGGAAATCGAATCATCTCTTTCCGTGATCCGGGTGATGTGTTCCAGCCGCATAAACTCAAATCTTGTTTTGGCTTCGCATCTCTGGGGAGCGGATGGGGTTCTGATCGCTGGATGCCACCCTGGCGATTGTCATTACGAGAAGGGGAATTATTATGCACGGAGACGGTTTGCGCTTCTCAAAAAAATCATCGAAATCCTGGATCTGGAGCCCGATCGCCTTCAACTCTCCTGGATATCCGCATCGGAGGGGAAACGTTATTCAGAGGTAGTCAACGCCTTTGCTGAGGAAATATCTAAAGCAGGCCCCAATCCGCTGGCTCATAATCCCAAACTCTAAGAAAGGCAGGTCAAGAAATGGAAAAACAAAAAGTTTTAGTGATCGGGGCCGGGCTTGCCGGGATGAAAGCAAGCCTATTGCTCGCAAATGCCGGAGTGGACGTTTGTATCGTTGAAAAAGAGTCATATATCGGGGGCCAAACGATCAAATTCGAAGAGGTCTATCCGAATATGGAATGTGCGACTTGCATGGTTTCTCCTATCCAACAAGATGTGCTTCAGAATAGCAACATCGAATTGCATATGCTCAGCGAGTTAGAAAAGGTCACAGGCGAAGCTGGCAGGTTTAAGGTAAACATTCACAAAAAAGCCCGATATGTCAGCCTTGTCAATTGCATCGGCTGTGGGGCGTGTTATGAGCCTTGTCCCGCGGAATTAGACAATGAGTTCGAAGAAGGCCTTTCCAAGAAGAAAGCCATTGCGGTCCCTTGTGCAGGTGCACTTCCCAATGTTCCCGCGATAGATCCTGAAAACTGCCTGCACCTGAATGGAAAGAAAAAAGACTGTCGGGCATGCCAGGAGGCGTGCGTTTTCGATGCGATCGATTTTACGGAAAAAGACGAAAAGCTGGATCTCGAAGTGGCCGCTATCCTTGTGGCCACGGGTTTCGATGTTTTCGATGAGTCAAGTCTTCCCCAGTTCGGGTACGGAAAGTTGCCCAATGTCTATTCGGCCATGGAGTTCGAAAGGCTTTATGCCCAAAACGGCCCGACGGAGGGGCAGCTTATTCTCCGAGATGACAAGGAGCTCAAATCCATAGGGATCATCCATTGTGTCGGTCGCGAGGAGCAAGGATATTGTTCAGCCGTATGCTGTATGTATTCGGCGAAATTTGCACACTTCCTCAAGCATAAAGTTCCAAAGGCCGCGGTCCATGAGTTCTATACAGACCTCTGTATTCCCGGGAAGTCTCACCAGAGGTTTTATGAAGAGACCCTTAAAAAGGGAGTGAATTTCGTTCATTTCGGGAATATTCGGGTGGGATCTCATAATGGAAACTTACAGATCAATTATACAGACGGGAACGGCAAGGAGAATTCGACACAGACGGATATGATCGTCCTCTCCCCTGCGATGATCCCAGGAAAAAACACGGAGCAGCTCGCAGAAATTCTGGGTATCACTTTGGATAAACAGGGATTTTTCTCGACACAAAATGAACGACTTTCACCTGTCACCACGGAAAAAGAAGGCATTTTTGTCACTGGGTGTGCGGAGGGGCCCAAAGATATTCCCGATTCTATTGCACAGGCCGAAGCCGCAGCGGGTAAGATTCTTGCCTCCTTATCCTGAGCGATTTTTTGAAGTTTTGAACGAGGTTAAAAATGAGTAAAGAAATCGGAGTTTATATCTGTGAATGCGGACCGAACATCAAGGACAGAATCGATATCGATCGAGTGATAGAAGAGATCTCTTCCCATGATGAGGTCAAGTATGTGAAAAGATTCCCTCTTTTGTGCTCGAATGACGGCAAAAAATTCCTCGAAGAGGAGATCCAAAAGGAGGA
>JASFEP010000392.1:0-4210 GCA_050124775.1 Candidatus Aminicenantota bacterium | reverse complement strand
CTGAACAGAACACGGGATGTGGCTGTGGTGAGTCCTGAAATGGCCATCAACTATGGATTCACTGGGCCTTGCCTGAGGGCGAGTGGTGTCTCTTACGATGTACGTAAGGCTCATCCCTATTGTACCTACGACCGAGTGAGGTTTGAAATTCCTCTCGGTGATAATGGGGATAACTATGACAGATACATGGTTCGCATGAGAGAGATGGAGCAGAGCATCAGGATCATCGAACAGGCACGAAAAAAAGTCCCTCTATCCGCGCCCTCGATCATTGCAGATGGCATCGAGCCCGCTGAAGCGATTAAAACCTCTCGAGCGAAGAAAACGGAGGCGAAAATCTCGCTTTCGCCTAATCTGGAGGGCTCCGAGAAGGATGTTTATTCCCGGATCATGGCTAAGGAAAAAAAATACACCATCCCTCCTAAAGAGGATACCTATACGAATATTGAAGGTCTGATCAGCCATTTTAAATTTTTCATGAAAGGACATGGAATCAGGCCTCCAAAGGGAGATGTTTATTTTTCGGTCGAGGGAGGGAGTGGAGAGGTGGGATACTATATCGTTTCTGACGGAACTGACAAACCCTACCGGCTTCATCTCAGAGGTCCTTGTTTCCACATCGTCGCTGCCCTTGAAGAGATGATCCTCGGGCATTATGTTGCGGATATCATTCCGACATTTGGCGGTCTGAATATGATCGGAGGAGAACTGGACAGATGAGTCCTGAATTTTCCGAGTCGACAAAAAGGAAGATCGAGGAGATCGTTTTACGATATCCAGAAAAAGAGGCCGCGCTGCTCCCTGTACTCCATCTGGTACAGCAAGACATAGGCTATATATCTGCTGCAGAGGAAGAACAGGTGGCAGAACTTTTGGAGATAAAGCCCATTAAGGTCAGAGAAGTCGTTACATTCTACACAATGTATAACCGCCAGCCCGTTGGGAAATATCATATCCAAGTCTGCTCCAACCTGACATGTTCGATGTTGGGAGCACAGACTCTTATCGATTACTTGAAGCAAAAATTGGAGATCAAGGTGGGCGAGACAACAGAAGACAAGAAATTCACCCTCAGCACAGTTGAGTGCCTGGGAGCGTGTGAACATGCCCCTTGTATGATGGTCAATTTCGACTACTACGGGAATCTCGATAAAAAAACGATCGACGAAATCCTGGATAATTTGGAATAACAAAGAAACAGTGAAAGAAAAACTTTTGAGCCAACTTTTCGGTGTCGAAGACTCCCACACCATCAGTGTCTATATCCAGAGGGGAGGGTATAAATCTGTCCAGAAAGCTCTCAAGGAGATGACACCGGCGAAAATCTTGGAAGAAGTCAAGGAAGCAAACTTGAGGGGCCGAGGGGGAGCTGGATTCCCTGCAGGGGTCAAATGGGGTTTTGTACCCAAGGAAACGGACAAGCCCAAATATCTCTGTGTGAATGCCGATGAAGGAGAGCCCGGGACGTTCAAAGACCGGTATATCATGACCCACAATCCCCATCTTTTATTAGAGGGAATCATTATCACTTCCTATTGTGTCGGAATCCAAAATGCCTTCATCTACATCCGCGGAGAATACGAGGTCGTGGCTCTCAGGCTCGAGGAGGCGATCTCAGACGCTTACAAAGAGGGATATCTGGGGAAAAACATCCTCGGGAGCGGTTTTGATCTGGACGTTTATGTCCACCGGGGAGCGGGTGCTTATATCTGTGGAGAAGAGACTGCGCTTCTGGAGTCCCTTGAAGGGAAACGAGGTAATCCCCGCCTGAAACCGCCTTTTCCGGCCTCCATCGGTTTGTTCGATTGTCCGACGGTTATCAACAATGTCGAAACTCTGTCGAATGTGCCCTTTATCGTCTTGAGCGGAGCAGAATGGTTTCAGGAAAAAGGATTGCCTAAGGACGGGGGGACGCGAATTTTCGGCGTGAGTGGGATGGTGAATAAACCCGGCATATATGAGCTGCCCGTGGGAACGACCCTCAAGGAGATCATCTTCGATCATGCCGGCGGCATGAAAAAAGGAAAGACTTTGAAGGCGGTTATTCCAGGGGGGATGTCAGCTCCGATTTTGACACCCGATGAGATCGACATAACCATGGATTTTGATGCACTCATGGAGGCCAAATCCATGCTCGGCTCGGGCGCTGTGATCGTTATCGATGAAGACACTTCCATGCTGGAAGTCCTGAGGCTCGTCGCCAAATTTTATTCCCATGAATCTTGTGGACAGTGCACTCCCTGCCGGATCGGAAATGCCTGGATATACAAAACGGTCGATCGTATAGACAAGGGGGAGGGAAGAAAAGGAGATATCGACAATATCACACGTGTGGCCTCGAATATACTGGGAAAAACTCTGTGTCCTCTGGGAGATGCCGCTGCTATGCCCATTCTCTCGATCACGCAGAAATTCAAAAAAGAGCTTGAATCTCATATCAAAGATTAATGACCGGATAGAAGGAATGCAATGGTAAAGATTTTTATAGATGGCAAGCCCGTCGAAAGCAAAGAGGGCACGACGATTTTCAATGCCGCTCAGGAAGCCGGAATTTCTATTCCTCATCTCTGCTATCATCCTGCCTTTGAGCCGGAGGGAACCTGTCGGATGTGCTTAGTCGAGATCGAAGGAGTACCCAAGCTGGAGCTAGCCTGTGCCACTCGAGCCCGCGAAGGTATGAAAGTCTTCACCAAAAATGAAAGGGTCATCGAGGCGAGAAAGGGAGTTTTGGAATTCTTGCTCGCCGAACATCCTTTGGATTGTCCTATCTGTGATCAAGCTGGGGAGTGCAAGCTCCAAGATTACTACGAAGAGTACGGTCTTTTTGACAGCCAATTCAGTGAAGTCAAGGAAAAGAGACGTAAGAAAGCTCGGATCGGCAAGAACCTCTTGCATGATCAGGAACGATGTGTGTTATGCAGACGATGCGTGCGATTTTTGAAAGAAGTAACGGGAACTTGCGAACTGGGTGTTTTTGAAAGAGGTAACCATACAGAAGTCAACATACTGGATGAGAACGGCGTGGATAACAATTATTCAGGAAACCTGGCAGAATTATGTCCTGTCGGTGCCATAACCGATTCAGATTTTCGATTCAAGACACGGAGCTGGTTTTTAGCGGAGGGAGATTCTATATGCCCACACTGCAGCCGCGGCTGCAACATCTCGATCCATTACAACAGCGCCTTTCACCGTTTCCCCGTACCCAAACGGGTCTTTCGGGTTCAAACGAGACAAAATCCCGATGTCAATGGGTATTGGATCTGTGACTTTGGTCGTTACTCGTACTCTTACCTGGATGAAAACAGAAGCGAAAGGATCAGTGTCAACACTGAAGATATCAAGCCATCTTGGGATCCTGTTATCGGTTTCCTCGCCGATAAAATAAAGCGTCTCAAATACATGAACAGGGCTTCTCGTATTTCCCTTATCCTCAATACCTGGCTAACCAACGAGGAGTTGTTCCTGGTGAAAAAGCTGTTTTTGGAAGAGTTGGGCGCCCATAAGGTTTTCTTTCATGATCCTCCGCAAGGGGAAGCGGATGATCTTTTAATGACAGCAGAACGCACACCGAACCGGCGAGGTGCAGAGGAGATCGGATTCGAGATTAACCCGTTGGATTGGGAAGTCCTTTCAGATCAGACAGAACTGTTATTGATTTTCGGTCAGTTTCTTGGGGAGGGTCCGAATCTTGCGGAGATTAAAGCTCGTCTAGGGAGTATCAAAAATTCGGTTCTTTTTACCTCCCATTCCAGTGAGCTCAATGAGCTTGTCGATGTTATATTGCCGACATCTGCGATTCCTGAAAAAGCTGGTTCTTTAACAAATGTGGATGGAATCGTTCAAGGATTTTCGCCAGTTCTCGAAAGTGTGGGAGAGTCGCGGCCGGAATGGAAGATTTTGCTCGACCTGGCTAAAGAAGCGAAAGCGAACTTTGGCTATTTCGGAAAATTCGCATCTCCGAAAGACATATTGGAAGAGTTGCGTAAAGATAAAGCTTTTTTCAAGAAAAGACAATGATTGATATACTCATCGTGCTCGTCAAGATTGTTTTTGCCATGATGTGGTTTCTCGTTCTTGCGCTCTATTTGACTTGGGCAGAGCGTAAAGAGAGCGCTGTCATGCAGGATAGAATAGGTGCGAACAGGGCGAACATCTGGAAATTCCGGATCATTGGCCTGTTCCAGCCTTTTGCCGATGCGGTAAAGAT
>JASFEP010000391.1:0-4214 GCA_050124775.1 Candidatus Aminicenantota bacterium | reverse complement strand
ATCGTAATTCCCATGGGTCACATAATGGCAGTCGTTGAGATGACAGCCGCCGATAAACACAGCGTCCTGTCCGGTCGCAAAGGCCCGGAATATGTGGGCCGGATCGACTCTGCCGGAACACATCACCCTTATCACCCGGATATTAGGGGGGTATTGGAACCGGGATACACCGGCAAGGTCCGCACCTGCATAGCAACACCAGTTGCAGAGAAATCCTAAGATCCTCGGTTCGAATCCAGGCGCCGCACCCATTCTCAGCTCACTCCCTTGACAGCACTGATCATTTGTGAATTCCTTCTTCAGCAGGGTCCTCCGGTAGAAGAGGGGCCGCCGCCTCGATCTGGTCAAAGACCTCTTTATCTGTATAGTGCTTCAACATGATGGCATTGGTCGGACACTTGGCATTGCAGAGTCCATCGCCCTTGCAGAGGATGGGATTGACAAAAGCCTTTTTACCCTTCGGCGTTTCGCGAAACTCTATGGCTCCATAAGCACAAGCTGCAATACATGCCCCACATGCGACACAATCGTCTTCGTTCACCTCGCATACGGCGCCGGAGGCTGTGACCGAATCCTGTGAGAGCAGAGTAACGGCCCGGCCGGCAGCTCCATAGGCCTGAGCGATCGTTTCGGAGATATGCTTGGGATAGTGGGCTGCCCCGCATAAAAAAACGCCTTCAGCAGCGAAGTCCACGGGCCTCAATTTAACGTGGGCTTCCTGGAAGAAACCGTCCGGGCTCAAGGGCACTTTGAACAGACGGGCGATTTCCCGGCTTCCCTGCGAGGGAACGACCGCGGCGGAAAGGACAAGGAGATCGGCATCTAGAGCGAGCCTCTGCCCCAATACGGGATCGGTCACGGTAATCCGGAGAACAGGCTTGCCCTCCGCTGTGGCACGCTCCACCTGGGGCTTGTCATCCGGCTCCCAGCGAACGAAATTTACATTTTTCTCCGAGGCCTTGCGGTAATAATCCTCCGCGAACCCATAGGTTCTCATATCCCGAAAGAGAAAATAGATATCCATCTCGGGACAAGTCTCTTTGAGCTTCAAAGCGTTTTTTATGGCTACGTTGCAGCATATGCGGGCGCAATAATTCCTGTCCTTTTCTCTGCAGCCAACACATTGGATCATCACCAAACTGCTCGAGTTCATCACTCTTTCGTCTTTTTTTGTGATTCGTTCCTCCAGTTCCAGCTGAGTCAACACCCTGTCGTCTTCCCCATAAAAATATTCGGTAGGCTTATATTCCTCAGCCCCTGTAGCGAGGATAGCTGCACCATGATGGATCTCTTTAATCCGTCCTTCGGATTTCACCATGGTGGTGAAATTACCCACATAACCGGAGACATCCGTGATAGTCGCCTCTTGAAAAACATGGACTTGGGGGTGGTGATAAACCTTGCGGATAAGATCGCTCAAATAGGCCTGAACATCCAGCCCTTCCACAGTGTAAAAGATCCGTCGTGCCATCCCCCCCAATTCTGTATCCTTTTCCACCAGGTGAACCTCGAATCCCTGGTTGGCCAAGGCCAAGGCACTGGTCATCCCTGCCACGCCTCCTCCAACCACCAGACATGCTTTATCGACGGGCAGATCGAATTCCTCGAGGGGTTCCAGATGGATGGTCCGGGCGACCGACATCCGAACGATATCTTTGGCCTTTTTTGTGGCTTCTTCCTTTTCTTTAGAATGAACCCAGGAACAATGTTCTCGGATATTCGCCATCTCGAAAAAGTATTGATTGATCCCCCCTTCCCGAAGGGTGTCCCTGAACAGCGGCTCATGTGTCCTCGGTGTACAGGCAGCGACAACCACACGGTTCAGCCCCTTTTCCCGGATGGTGTTCGCGATTTGTTCGGCCGCATCGGTGGAACAAACGAAGAGTCCTTCTTCCGCATGGACGACATTGTCTAATGTAGAGGAATATTCGACGACCGAAGGAACATCGACCACTCTTCCGATGTTGGCGCCGCAGTGACACACGAAAACACCCACTCTGGCCTCCTCTTTCGCAACATCCCTTTCCGGCGGATAGACCCTTTCCCGGGCCAGCTTGCCTCGCCGGTAATCGAGAAGATGACCACACAAAGCCCCTGCCCCGCTGGCACTCACGACCGATTCCGGGATATCCATCGGGCCCTGGAAGGCGCCGCTCACAAAGATGCCCGGGCGGGTTGTCTCCATAGGATTGAAGGGATTGAGTTTACAGAATCCGTGCGCATTGAGCTGGATGTCGAATGTATCAACCAGGTGCGTGACATCCTCGGGGGGATTCAATCCAACGCCCAAAACCACCAGATCGAATTCTTCTTCCTTGACTCCATCATCGTAGGTAGCGTACCGGATGGTGATATTCTTCGTTTCCTGGACCTCTTTTCCTATCGATACATAACTTCTTATGAATCGAATTCCTGGAAGCTTCTCCGCCCTTTGGTAGAATCGTTCAAAATCCTTGCCGAAGGACCGGATATCGTTATGGAATATGACCGCCTGTGTGTCCGGGTCATGGTCTTTGGCCAGGATCACCTGCTTTTGTATGTACGAGCAGCATACCGCAGAACAATAGCTGTTTCCACCGGGAATGACTTCCCTGGATCCGACGCAATGGATCCAGGCGATCTTGTGCGGATGCGTTTTATCCGAAGGCCGCAAAATCTCCCCTTCATGCGGTCCGGTGGCACAGAGGAGCCGCTCGAATTCAAGACTTGTGACCACGTTTGCCATCGATCCATAACCATAGTCGTCCCGGAGTTTCGGGTCGAACGTCTCATAGCCCGGAGACAGGACGATCGCCCCTACTTTGACCTTGAACTTCTCCGCTTCCTGTTGAAGATCTATGGCGTCATTCTGACAGACACCCTGGCAGATCGTGCATTTTTTATCTTTGAGATAAAGGCAGTTTTCATCGATATAAGTGACAAGGGGAACGGCTTGGGAGAAATAGATATGGATGGCTTTATTGGACGATAAATCTTGATTGAAGGGATCGGGGACCAAAACCGGGCAGTACTCCACACAGACCGTGCAACCGGTGCATTTGCTCTCTATAACATATCTGGGTTTTTTAATCAGGGTGACCGTGAAATCTCCGGCTGCCCCCTCCACGCTTTCGACTTCCGTGTAGGTCAGGATCTCGATGTTGGGATGCCTGTCGCATTCGATGAACTTGGGAGATTCGATACACATGGAGCAATCATTGGTGGGAAAGGTCTTATCGAGCTGGGCCATCTTGCCCCCGATAGTGGGGGATTTCTCGACAAGGTACACTTTGAAACCTGCGGTGGCGAGATCAAGAGAGGCCTGAATACCGCTGATCCCTCCACCAACGACCAAGACATCTCCAAAATCGCTGTCTATGGAACGTTTGCGAAGCCGTTCGATCTGTTCCTTATCCACGAGTTCTTTGTCCTCTTCTTTCCAGCCTAATCAAGATAACTTTCTTAAATTGCTGCACTTAAAAATGTTATTGCCATTTTATAAAAGTCATTCATATTATTTTTTTAGGACAACGAAGTCGCTCCGGATGGGAATACACCGTGAGGCGGCTTCCGCGTGCATGGCCTACGAGTGTAATGCCGAGATCTCGGGCAAGCGAAACGGCACGGCCTGTCGTCGAGTGCCTTGAAATGGCCACAGGGACATGCATCTTTGCCGCCTTGAGTAACATCTCGCTCGAAACACGACCGGTACACAATAGCATCCGATCTCTTGACGGTAGTCCTCTCAACAGACATTCACCCTGAATCTTGTCCAGCGTGTTGTGGCGTCCGATATCCTCAGCCACGACCAGCAGGTTTTTTTTATCGGAGAGAGCCGAGGTGTGCACGCCGCCACATAACCGGTACAGGACCATTTGTTTTTGAAGCTGTTTCATCAGCGACAGGACTTCCTCTGGTGTCACGGTAAAATCCGAATCGACCCGCTCTCCCTGAGTTTTGAACGTTGTGCCGCCTCCGCATCCCGAGGTGAGAGTCCGCTTTGCCGGCAGTTCATATCCGGGATCGGTCAACATCACTTCGGCCAGCGATTCCTCCTCACACACCCGCATGCTCTTAATGTCGTCCATGTCTGATATGATGCCTTCCGCATAGAGGAAGCCGAGGACGAGGCAATTCAGCTTAGTCGGTGTACACAGGATGGTGACCAGTTCCCGGCGGTTGATAGAGATCGCAAGCGCCATCTCGCTAGGCACAAAAGCGGAGCTTCGACCCCA
>JASFEP010000390.1:0-4218 GCA_050124775.1 Candidatus Aminicenantota bacterium | reverse complement strand
TGGTCCGCTGGGCCTGGGTAGGCTGGGATGTCGATGCCTGGAGCGTTCCGGCAAGGTCCATGATCTCGAATTCCAGATTGGACCAATCCTCCCTGAAAGCACGGCGAATCTCCTCGAGTTCCCTTGCAATCCCCTGGATCGCGCCTCTGACCTTATCCGGAAGGTCTTTTCTTCCTTTCAGAGACTTGTCTATACGGTCGATCTCCCTTTCCATGGCCTTGACTGCTCTCCATCCCTCCGAGTAGGCCCGCTGCATATCGCTGACGGTCAAGCTGAGCTCCAGCCGTCTCTGCAGCGCATAGGGGTTGGCTCGGATCCTGGGATCGACCTCAACATTGAAGCTCTGTTCGATCACCTGTCCTCTCGCCACCAATCTAACCTTGTACTCGCCAGGAAGAACAAAAATTCCCTTTTTGGGTTCAAAATAGCCCCGCCGGATCCCTTCGGTATCGAACGACAGGGGATAGCGGAGATCCCAACTGATCCGATTAAAGCCCTTTCGATCGGGGGCATCGATCTCTCGGATCACTGTGCCGTTGGCAGAAGTGATAACGATCTTGACAGTGGAGGGGGTTTCCAACCGGCGATCGCGTTGAGATGACGGGCCTGTCCGGCTTTGATCTGTTTTTTGACCGGGAGGATCATTCTTTAAATAATACGTGAAGAGAGCTCCATAATCCGGATTGGGTCCGGAGAATTGCGATGCACCCGGATCGGGAAGATCCCTCAACTCAAAATATTGGACCGCTTTTCTCGGTACAAAAAGGTGGGCCTCTTGGTTCAAGATCGAATCATCAAGCGCCTCCAGCATTGCGATGTCGTCCAAGATTATGATTCCCCTTCCATGAGTCCCCAGGATCAGGTCATTCTCCTCTCCATTGACCACGATGTCATCCACCGGAACCCGCGGAAGATCTCCTCCCGCCAATGTCCATTGAATGCCCCCGTTAATAGAAACATAGAGGCCGAACTCTGTTCCGGCAAAGAGTAGCCTGGGATTCCAGGGATGTTCGCGGATCACGTTAACGACGCTCCCTTCAGGGATCCCATTGACAATACTCGTCCAGGTCGCGCCCAGGTCGGTCGTTTTGAAGATATAAGGTGAAAAATCATTGTCGCGATGGCCATCGAAAGTCACATAAGCTGTCCCTGGCCGGTGGATGGAGGCCAGAACACAACTGACCCATCGCGATGCGGTCAATCGAAAGCGCTCTGTCAGATCTGTCCATGTACTTCCGTTATCCCTGGTCATCTGAACATTCCCGTCGTCTGTTCCGGCATAGATCAAGCCCACCTGGAGAGGAGATTCCGAAAGAGAAGTCAGAGTTCCATAGTGGGCGACTCCATCATCTCTCGAGAGTGTATTTTCATCTCTTGTCATGCCCATAATGGGGATCGACTTCCAATCTTGGTTCTTGGTCAGATCTGGACTGATCACCTGCCAGCTGTGGCCTTTATTGGTTGTTTTGAACACCTTATTGCCGCCGTAATAGACGATGTCTGGGTCATGAGAGGACATAACGAGTGGACATTTCCATCCGAACCTGTAGGGTTCTTCCCGTTCATCGGGCACAGGTTTGATGTATTTTTCCTCCCTGGTGTCCAGATCGATATAGACCAACCGTCCCCCTTGATTTTCTGTGTAAAGTTCATAAGGATTTTCCGGATTCACTGCCACATGAAAGGCATCCCCGTAAGTTATGTTGAGGACATCGCCATGGGTGATTCCTCTCCTGCTGAAGGTCTTGTTCGGGAGGCCGTACACGCCGTGATCTTGAGCGCCCCCGTAGATCCAATAGGGCTCTCCTTCCCGGTGATCGATCGCAATGGCATAGAACTGGGCGATGGGGAGATTATCGATGAATGTCCAGGTCTTACTCCCGTTATAGGACATATAAAATCCTCCGTCGCCTCCCAAGAGCAGATGATCCGGATTCTCGGGGTCGATCCAGAGAGCATGGTGGTCCACATGGATCTTTTCTCCAGTCTTTTCCTCGCTGAACGTCCTGCCCCCATCAATAGAAACATGAATATGCTTGCCCAATACCCAGACCTTATTCGGATTTATGGGATCGACACGGATCTGGCTGTAATACATAGGGCGAGGATTCAACTCATTCATCCGGGTCCAGCTTTTTCCTCTATCCTCCGATTTGAAGACCCCACCCTCTTTGTTTTCGATAATCGCATACACGATACTGGGATGGCTCCTGGAGATATCTAATCCGATGCGTCCTGTTTGACCCGAGGGTAATCCCTTCGTTAGCTGTTGCCATGTATCACCCCCGTCCAATGACCTGTACAGGCCGCTATAGGGTCCCCCTCCAACAAATCCCCAGGCACGGCGGCGCCTCTGGTACATCGCTGCATACACGACCCGGCCATTGTTTTCGACAGCCACATCCACAACTCCTGTGTGTTCATTCAAGAAAAAAACTTTTTCCCACGTTTGACCGCCATCCTTTGTACGAAAAAGGCCGCGTTCGGCGTTGGGTCCCCAAAGTTTGCCCAGTGCAGCCACGAACACGACATTCGAATTCCGGGGATCGATCACGATGCGGCCTATGTGATGCGTTTCCTTAAGGCCCATATGCGTCCAGTTCTCTCCGCCATCGATGGATTTGTAAACACCATCTCCCCAAGAGGAACTCTGGCGGTTGTTGGATTCCCCAGTCCCAGCCCATACAATGTCCGGATCGCTCGGCGCGATGGCAATATCCCCGATAGAGAGAGATCCGCCTTCCTCATCGAAAACAGGCCTCCATGTCGCGCCATTATCCTCGCTTTTGAAGATTCCTCCCGAGGCCGATGCGATAAATAGGATATGAGAGTTCCCTACCACGGCTTCCACATCATCGATCCGGCCTCCAAAGGCGGCCGGGCCTATCTGCCGCCACTTTATGTGTTTGAACAAGTCTGTATGAAATTTAGAGGGAGTTTGAGCAATGCATAGCGAGGCTGTGAATAAAAGACAGATAGCCAGCCAAATTCCGATGAATCGTCCCCTCAGCCGTAACATCCGAATCCTCCTTTGATCGCCAGGACCACTGCGGTCATCTCGGTGATCGAATTATCGAGATTCCGCAATGAAAACATTTTGAGTCTATCCAATTGTATCAAATGTCCCATCAAAAATGTCAACTCTTTTACACATTCACATAAAATGTAGGGTCAGTTCCCCGGGCTGACCGCCACAGAGACCTCTTCCCCTACGCACAGATATCGGCTCAACTCCCTGAACTGATCGATACACGGACCGTCATTTGAACGGCACGGTGAAAAACATCGCATTGCCAGATCCCCGGGTTGACCGGTGCTGGAAGCATTTTCCAAACGGTCCTATGAATATACAGTATCGACTCCCCGTGCAGCCCAAAAATATCCGAAGGGTCACTCCCCGCTCTCCAGCTCGATGAGCGGTTTTTCCGAATCGACGAGGTCTCCAGGTGAGACATGAATCTTTTTTATAAAGCCATCTATGGAGGATTTGATCTCGTTTTCCATTTTCATGGCTTCCACGATAGCCAAGGTCTGATTTTTTCGGACTTTTTCTTTCTCCTTCACATTGATTTTGATAACCTTGCCCGGCATGGGAGCCTTCACCAAAAGCTTATCCTGCGAAGAGCCCTCTAAACCCATATGAGAATCCGCACTTTCAGACGCAGGCTCTTGGACCATTAAGTTGTGTCCATGAATATTCACATATCTTTTGTCGTTCCGCTTGATCATGTAAACGCGAAAAGATTTCTGACCGGTCAATATCGAGATGATCCCTGGAGAGATGTGTTGAATGTCGGCTTCGTAGGCCGACTCTCCTTCTTTGACAAGAAACCGCCCCTCTTTTTTTTCCACAGTGATCTTTTTCAGATCGCCGTCGACCAAGAATTCGTAATCCATCTCAGTTGCCTCCCCCCAGACGCCACTTCCCCAGGATTTGCCATGGGGAGAAGACGGCCTCTCGGTCGCCTGCAATCTGAGGTCCAGACGGCCTGGATTGGCTGTCGAAGGCTGATGCCAGGGCCGCTATCGTTCGCGTTTCCTCCCGCATTTCCTGTCCTCCCCACTCGGCGAAATATTTCTCGATAAAGGCTGTCGTCGTTTCACCGGCTCGAAATTTGGGATGTGCGATCAGATCCCTGAGAAAACCGATGGTCGTTTGTATGCCCATGACGACATAGTCATCCAGTGCGCTTATCATCCGTTTCTGGCACATTCGCC
>JASFEP010000389.1:0-4253 GCA_050124775.1 Candidatus Aminicenantota bacterium | reverse complement strand
GTTGGAGTGAACCTGTCCGGTTTCAGAGGCATCCTTTCCCATTTTACACAGCCGGGCAAGATATTTGCCGATGAAATCAGCGATCGGATTAAAGTGGTCGCCTGTATCGGAAGACCGCATCTCATTCACACCGAGCCAATCAAAGAGGCGCTTCCGGCTGGCGTGATCGCTGCGCTCGCTAAGATCAAGGACATTCTCAATGGAAACGACTCTGATGCTCAGATGCTCATATGGGGTCCCCCGGAGGATATTCCCACGGCTCTGGAATCCATCGAGGAAAGATGCCAGATGGCGTTTGAAGGAGTCCCCAGAGAAAGCCGGAAATCATATGAAAATGGGACCACCATCTTTGAACGAGTGCTTCCCGGCCCTGACCGGATGTACCCGGATACGGACTCCGCTCCCATCCCTCTCGAAGAGGATTGCATCCAGGAGATCGAACAAAACCTTCCCGTCGATGTCAGCCATAGGATCGAACAGCTTCAGAATTGGGGCGCTCCTCGAGATACATACCATTACATCTTGAAGACAAATCTGATGCCTGTCATCGAGCGTGCAGTCCATGATTTGGGGGTCGATCCCAAGATGACATGCAGTCTTTTTGGGCACACGTTGAAACACTGGGAGGGCCAATACCCGCGATCACGAGATTTTGCCTATGATCAGATGTATGAATTGCTGAAGTTTATCCGGGACACAGATCTCGATTTTGAACTCGCCAAAAAAATGATTCCTGTCGTTTATCAATACCCCAATATGGATTATGATTCCGTACTCACCACCATCAAGTTCAAAAAAATATCCAAAAAGGATATTCTGGATAAAGTCCCCTTTCTGATGCACAAATTCGAGGATATCAAAACTTCAAAAGATGAACGGGCCAAGGTTCGTTGGATCATGGGAGAGTTGAGGGAATCCGCTTTGGGAAATGTTCCCCTAGCCGAACTTAAGAAAGACATTGAAAAGATGAACAAATCCCTTAATGAAAACATCGAAGGTACAGATGACTGACGATATATTTCAAGGCTATAAAGGGCGGGCTCTGGAGGTTTTGAAGACCTACAACATCAGGGTCTGGGGCAAAGTCCGGATCGACACCACGAGAGGAGTGTTCGAGGGAACGATTCTCCCCCGGGCTGAAAACGATGATGATAGACACCTCGTCTTGAAGTTCAAAACGGGCTATAACATCGGGATCAGCATCGATACGATCAAAAATATCGAAGAGCTCGGCTATAAAAAAGCCCGGTACCAGATTCCCGAGAAAGAATTTCCCTATTCGGATGACAAACCGAATGTCAAGCTCTTCGGAACAGGGGGAACGATCGCTTCGCGTCTGGACTACCGTAGCGGAGCCGTTATCCCGGCCTTTACGCCCGGCGAATTGTACGGTGCCGTGCCGGAGCTGGCGGATATCTGCAATATCACTACGGAAAAGCTTTTTGCCGTATTCAGCGAAAATATGGGGCCAAAGCAGTACATTACCCTGGCCAAAGCGATCGCTAAAGAGATCGAGAAGGGGATAGACGGAATCATCGTGGGGCATGGAACGGATACCCTCCACCATACAGCCGCCGCATTGACATTTATGGTTCAGGAATTGCCGGTTCCTATCGTGTTGGTGGGGTCGCAGCGATCTTCCGACAGGCCAAGCTCCGATGCAGCGCTAAACCTCATGCATGCCTCTTATGCGGCAGGTCACTCCGACATTGCAGAGGTATTGGTGTGCATGTTCGGACCCACATCGGATGAATATGGTTTTTTGCATCGGGGGACAAGAGTCAGGAAGATGCACTCCTCCTACCGGTCCACGTTTCGGACTATCGGCGATATCCCTGTGGCTAAAGTCACGAAAAACTCTGTCGAACTTCTGAAAGACACTTACAATCACAGGCGAAAGGACAGAAAGATCCAAATCTTTCCCTATTTCGAAGAAAAAGTGTCTATCGTGTATTATTATCCCAACATGCAGCCGGATATCATCGATTCCCTGATCGACAATGGCTATAGGGGCATCGTGATTGCAGGAACGGGTCTTGGCCATGTGAACAAACCGCTTTATCCTGCCATAACCAGAGCGATCAAGAAAAACGTCGCCATTTACATGACGGTTCAGACTATATGGGGTTATGTTCACATGTATGTCTATGATACGGGAAGAGACCTCATGGCGAAGGGGATTATTCCAGCGGGGAATATGTTGCCTGAAGTGGCCTACATCAAACTGGGATGGGCCCTGGGGCAGACGGATGACCTCGATAAGGTGAAAGAGATCATGCTCAATCCCATCAACGATGAGATCACAGAACGGGAACCGTACAATGCTTATCTTGTCTACCAGGGAGGGGTGCCGGAGGTCGAAGATTTTATCCGCAAGTTTCGCAAATAAGGCCCTCATCCTCATCGTTGAGTTTTTCTCTGGCCAAGGCTTCACCCGATCAGAATCCCAACCGAGGAGATAATCATGTATCAGAAAAATGTCTTGCTGGGGGCGAGCACAATTTCGATTCTTTTCGTAGGCATTTTAATTCTTTCATTGGGAAGTTGTGCTCCGAAGAGCACAACGGAAATCCTTTGGGATGAGTGGGGAGTCCCCCATATTTTCAGTGAGAGCACCGAAGGTCTGTTCTACGCCTTCGGATGGGCGCAGATGCACAGCCATGCGGATGCAATTTTAAAAGCTTACGGTGAGTCCCGGGGCAGAGCCGCTGAATATTGGGGCGAATCCCATCTGAGGACGGATACGATTGTGCATCAGGTGGGAATACCAGAGCGTTCGAAGGATTGGTTTGCAGCCCAATCTCGCAGTTACAAGTCATATATTCATGCTTTTACAAAGGGGATGAACGACTATGCCGCGGCTCATCCGGAGACCATCGGCAGTGAAGTCGGAGCCGTTCTCCCAGTCACAGAATTGGATATCATGTCCCATCTTCAATACATCTGGCATGTGATTTTTATCGGAGGGAGAAACTTATCCTATGCGCAAAGATGGCTCCGCGCGGGTTCGAATGCTTGGGCGGTGGGACCTTCCCGGTCGGCCAGTGGAAACCCGTTGCTCCTTTCCAATCCCCATCTTAACTGGGGAGGATACCTCATATGGTTCGAGTCTCATCTAGTAAGCCCGGACGTCAATGTCTACGGGGCCAGCATCCTTGGAATGCCCTTCCAGATCATGGGATTCAACAACCGCATCGGCTGGACTGACACAGTGAACACGATGGACGGGGCCGATCTTTTTGAACTCACCCTCACGAATGGAGGATACAAGTGGGACGAAGGGGTGCGGGAATTCGATAAAGAAACGGTGAGCCTCAGGGTCAAACAGAAGGATGGGACGTTGCGTGAGGAGACATTGGAGATCAAACGCTCCCTTCATGGACCGGTCATTGCAGAGAGGGGCGATAAGGCGCTTGCAGTTCGGATTGCCGGCCTCGACCAGCCTCATATGATCGAACAGGTCTGGGCCATGAAACGTGCGCAAAACCTGAAACAGTTCGAAAGTGCGGTGAGCCGGCTTCAAGTCCCCATGCTCAATTTCCTGTATGCGGATCGCGATGGGCACATTTTTTACCTTTTCGGCGGGCGGACTCCCCGGCGAGCCGGCGGTGATTGGAGTGACTGGAGTGGAGTCGTTTCCGGAGATACGTCCGCAAATCTGTGGTCGGAGACCCATCCTTATGAGGATCTCCCCAAAGTGGTCGACCCGCCGAGTGGCTGGCTGCAAAACACCAACGACCCTCCTTGGTATTGCACCTTTCCCCGGGTGCTAAATCCCAGTGACTATCCGTCTTACTTAGCCCCTAAAGGCATGCATTTGCGGGCTCAGAAGTCGTCCAAACTTCTTCTGGAAGATGAAAAGATCACGTTCGCTGAATTCCTCGAGTATACAATGTCGACACGGGTGGAGATGGCCGACCGGCTCCTGGACGACCTGATTCCCGCGGCCCGTGCGCTCGGGGGTGAATCATTGGAGGAAGCCGCCGATCTATTGGAGGCATGGGACCGCAAGACAGATGCGCAAAGCAGGGGAGCGGTGCTTTTTAACGCTTGGGTGAACACGATGGGTCGGGAGATTTTCGAAATGCCTTGGAACCCCGAAAATCCGCTCAATACTCCTGATGGTCTGAGAAATCCTGCGGCTGCAGTGAACGCACTGGATAAAGCAGCTGGCATTATAAGAAAGGAATTAGGTGCGATCGATGTACCCTGGGGAGATGTGTTCCGGCTCAGGTATTGGGATAAAGATCTTC
>JASFEP010000388.1:0-4268 GCA_050124775.1 Candidatus Aminicenantota bacterium | reverse complement strand
CCCGACTTATTTATTGTCAAAGGGTTCCTTTGACAATAAATAAGTCGGGTGACGGAATAGTCTATTATCAAACCCGAATGACTTATGCCCCGAAGAAAGAATTGAAACCCCGGGTGGAAGGATTCAGTATCGTGAAGGACATCACGGGACTGGATGGACAACCGTTGGATTCTATCCAGGCCGGGACTCTGGCTGTTGTTACGTTGCAGTTGATTCTGACACAGGAAAGCCTCTATGTGGTCGTGGACGACCCGCTTCCGGCCGGGTTCGAAGCCGTGAATCCCGTTTTCCGGACCGAGAGCGAGGAACAGCAGCGTCGGATGGAAGAGATGTCTGGAATGGATAGAGGAGGAATGCGGATGGGACAGATCCCTGGAGCGATGGCACGATGGAAGTGGTGGCAGGGTTTCAATCACATCGAGATGTATGACGACCGCGTCCTGTTGTTCGCCGATTCTTTGGCGCCCGGCATCCACACCCATCGCTATCTTGTCCGGGCCCTGACCTACGGGACTTTCTCTGCGCCCGGGACAAAAATCGAAGAGATGTATGAACCGGAGGTCTTCGGCCGCAGCGGCGAAACCACGATCAAGATTGTCAAATAGCTCGAGAGATGAAAAATAAATCGACAGAATTTACGTGGATCAAGGCCTTTTTGATGCGCGCACGGGGCATGCTTTGGAATTTTCGGGATTTTTTCAAGACTAAAAATTTTTCAATCCGGACAGAAGCTGGCTCTTATAAAATGAAGCCAAGACCGATAAAAAGGATTATCGTTCTGGTTTCATCATACATTCTGGTTCTTGTCGCTCTGTCTCTGTACTTTCCTTTTCCCAGGGGGAAGCTCAAGTCCGGACCTGTCGTCTCTCTTTCGTTGATGGACCGGAACGATACCGTTCTTAGGGAGATTCTGTCGGATGAAGGAGGCCGCTGTCAGTGGGTCGGATTGGGGGAAGTCTCTCCCGATCTTGTGAGGGCTACGATTGTTGCAGAGGACCGGGCCTTTTATCTCCATCCCGGAGTCAATCCATGGGCCGTTGCTCGGGCCGTGTTTCAAAATATCCGGCAGGGACAGGTTGTCTCTGGCGCATCGACGATCTCTCAGCAGGTCGTTCGCAACATCTATCGCCACCACCGCACCCTCTTCGCCAAGATGATCGAAATATGGCTGGCGCTCCGGCTCGAGCACACGGTATCCAAAGAGGAGATCCTGGCCCAGTACTTGAATCGCATCTATTACGGAAACCAGGCCTATGGAATTGCCGCCGCCTCGAAGCTTTATTTCGACAAGCCCGCTGCAGATCTGAGTCTGGCAGAGGCAACGTTTTTGGCGGGCCTTCCTCGTTCCCCAACTGCCCTGAATCCGTACCGTCATTTCGAAGACGCAAAGAGGCGGCAGGAACACATCCTCCTCCAGATGCACAGAAAAGGAGACATCAGCGAGGAGCGCTGGAAAAGGGCAAAAGCAGAGCGTCTCCAACTCGTCCCGGCCCGAAAAAATTTCAGGGCGCCCCATTTCTGTGATTTCGTCCTCAGTCAGATTCCTGAATCGGCCAGGAGGACATTGAGCTGGATTCGAACGACCTGTGATTATTCCCTGCAGGAAAAAATCGAAACGCTGGTCAAAGACCATATCGCGGCCCTCGAAGAAAACAATATCTCCAACGCGGCGGTCGTTGTGCTGGATAACGCGAGTGGAGAGATCTTAAGCATGGTCGGTTCCAAAGATTTTTTTGACGAGCGTCATGACGGACAGGTCAACGGAGCCTTATCCCTCCGCCAGCCGGGATCGACCCTCAAACCATTCACTTACAGCCTGGCCTTGGAGAGAGGGATGACGGCAGCGGACATCTTGGAGGACCGGGATTACTACTATCCGACTCCTAAAGGGACCTATTCGCCGCGCAACTACGACGAAAAGTTTCACGGGGCCGTGCGCATGCGTCATGCTCTCGCCTGTTCCTATAACGTCCCCGCTGTTTCCCTTCTGGAGAGGCTCGGAACAGACCTTCTCTACCAGAGGCTCAAGACGTTGGGATTCGAGAGCCTGGATAAAAGCCCTGTTCACTATGGTGTCGGTTTGACGCTCGGAAACGGAGAGGTCACCCTGCGGGAGTTGACGAGGGCTTATGCGTCCATTGCGCGAGACGGCCTTTATATCGGAGACAGGGCCATTATGATGTGCTTCGACACTGAAGGGAAAGAGATCCTCTGGCAGCATGGGGAAAAATCACAGAGAGTGTTTTCGAACCAGATCGCTTTTATCATCACGGATATACTTTCTGACAGGGATGCACGGAGTCCTGCTTTTGGGTATCTATCTCCTTTGAATCTGCCCTTTGACTGTGCGGTAAAAACGGGAACAAGCGTGGATTTTCGGGATAATTGGACGATCGGGTACACACCGAGATATACAGTGGGGGTCTGGGTGGGGAACTTCGATGCAGTCCCTATGCATAACATCTCGGGAGTGAGTGGATGTGGTCCGCTGTTTAAGGATATCATGCTACTTCTGGAAAATAAAAATCCCGAGGCACGATTCGCTGAGGCCAAGGATGTGATCAAGGTCAAGATCTGTCCACTTTCCGGGAGACTCGCTACAGAGCATTGCCCAGGAGCCATGGATGAGGTTTTTATCGAAGGAACAGAGCCGAGAGAGCACTGCCAGGTCCACACCGGTGATGGAAGGCACGAAGGTGTGAGCGCGTTTCGGTCGGATGAATTCATGATCGTATTCCCCCATGATGGGGACGCCTTCAAGATGGATCCTGTCCTTCATGCGGAATTCCAGAGGATCAAGCTAAAAGTTACCATACCCGCCGACATGGAGATCGACAAAGTCGAATGGTGGGTCGATGATAAAAAAATCGGTGATGCCGCCTATCCCTACGCCGAGTTTTGGCATTTGAAGCCCGGGAAGTTTACGATCAGAGCTACAGCCGTCGGAGAAGAAAAAATACTGAAAAGCGCATCCGTAGATATCAGAGTCGATTAGTAAGAGAACATTCGCCTAAACGAGAATATTTTGAGTTATTTCGATTATTTTCAATAATATGCTGTGACCCACCCCCATTCTTCCCTTTCTGCTAAGGAGGATTTCTCTAATGAGAGAACTTGTGGATTTTTTTTATAAGGCTTTCGTTGACCGGCATCTCTATACCGTTTTTATGAGCGATTTTCAAAAGAGCACCGTTGATGAAGTCGATCTCTGTCTCACGATTGGCAAGTAAATCCACCTGCATGGAAGACGACCTGTGGGGAGTGTTCTCGATGGCCAATGTCATAAGTTTTTTGGCGTATGCTCTGTCCCAGTTTATACCTTCAGAAGACAGGACCTGAAGGATTTCATCCATGAGCTCATAAATGAGCTCACGGCGCTCTGCAGTTTTAAGAAGATCCCCTTTCGGAATGTTCCAGATCGCTGTCAAAGGATTGATGATGCTGTTTATGTAAAGCTTCTTGAGTAGCATTTTTTTGGGATTATCTTTGAGTTTCGCTTCAATCCCGGCATCTTTGAAAATAGACAGGACATCATTCATAAATGATCGGCCGGAAGGCAGGACATTGCTGTACGGGGCAATATGGATGATGTTCCCCCCCTCGTGCTCGATGATATTTCGGCTCTTGAATGATGCGCCGATATGTATACTTCCCGCGTAGAAAGGCTTTGCAGGAAATCGTTGATACACGCTGGAGTGATAGTCATAGCCGTTCATCAGGGTCATGATCACGACAAAATCGAAATCGATCAGGGGAAGCAAGTTCTTGATTTGGTTGGCTTTAATACATAACATCACAACATCGCATGAGGGAATATCGACGGTGTCTTTGATCGACATCAATGGTGGAAAAACGTTCGATGGGAACTCCATCTCGTCCGTTTTAAGGTCTAGGACGTTGAATCCAAGACGAGACAGCTTATCGATCTCTTTTTTGGATCTGTGACATGAGATCAAATTGACATTCGTGCCGGTATGGACCAACCGACAGGCTAAAAATGAACCCATAGCTCCTGAGCCGACGATATTAATTTTGATAATGATCTCCTCTAATCAAGAGCGTATTTAACGATAGAATTTACTGATAGTCAACAAAATTGATATTGATTATTCCATTGATTAATTGATTATATTGATTATATTGATATTGATTATGCTCAGACTGTTGATTATGCTCAGTCAGGTTAATTATGCTCGGTTGATTATGTGATTATGCTCAGACTGGCGCAAATGCTTTAATTTAAAAGAGATAATACATTATATTGCTTT
>JASFEP010000387.1:0-4270 GCA_050124775.1 Candidatus Aminicenantota bacterium | reverse complement strand
TTGTCCAACAGCGGGTCGATCTCTGGATGCAGATCGGCTCTCACTCCACCGATCCGGATGTAGGATGTGGTCATACGAGCTCCGGTCGTCTGTTCGATGACTTTCCAGATCTCCTCTCTTGCCTGAATATAATAGAGAAAGGCAGTGAAGGCACCGCATTCCATCGTCATAGCGGCCAGAGCTGTGAGGTGGTCAGAGATTCTGGAGAGCTCGCTCATGATCACACGGATAAACTGAGCCCTTTCCGGGGCTTCGATTCCGAGCATCTTCTCTAGTGTCATCACATAACCCAGATTGTTGATCAAAGGGGAGACATAGTTCAATCGATCGGTGTACGGGAGGAGATTGAAGTAGGTTTTGTGCTCACATGTTTTTTCAAAACCTCTGTGAAGATATCCCACTTCCAACTCGGCGTTCAGTACCTTCTCGCCTTCGAGCTCGAGCATGATGCGGATGGTGCCATGCATCGCAGGATGGGAGGGGCCCATGTTGATGAGCATGCTCTCTTTTTTTGCTTCTTTCTGGATCCGGAAGGTCATTCTTTTCTTCTCATCGGAATAATCGGCTGACGCTTGCGCAGAGGATAGTCCTTACGTAGCGGATGCCCCTCAAAGCCATCGTACATAAAAAGCCGTACCAAATAAGGGTGCCCTTCGAAATGGACACCGAACATGTCATAAACCTCTCTTTCTAGCCAGTTCGCGTTTTTCCAGAGAGGTGTCAATGACTCGATTTTGAGATCTTTCTCTGCTAGTCGGACCTTTATCCTCACTCGGTTATTATTTGAAATAGAGAAAAGATGGTAGACCATCTCAAATCGCAAATCATCCCCCATGTAATCCACACAGGTCAGATCCAATAACATAGAGTAGGCATAGGGCTCCTTCATCAGGAATAGACAAAGGTCCCGAATGAAGTCTCTTTCAATGGCGACTGTTTCATCCCCGAACTGTGAGGATGTCTCCTTGATCTTCTCTGGAAATTTTTCTTTGAGGATCTCTGTTATTTTCTTCTTTTCCATCGGAATTCTTGATCTTGATTTTGGATCTTTTCCTGAAGTTTGACGATCGCATCCAAAAATGTCTCGGGACGAGGGGGGCAACCGGGCACATAGACATCCACAGGAATAATGTTATCGATGCCCTGGACGACCGCATAATTATCATAAATGCCACCGCTCAAAGTGCAGGCTCCGACCGCAAGCACCCATTTCGGTTCGCACATTTGGTCATAGATGGTTTTCAACACCGGCGCTTCTTTTTGCGAGATCGTCCCAACGACCATAATCAAATCTGCCTGTCGTGGCGAGAATGTCGTCAATCCGCAGCCGAAACGGTCAAAATCCCAATGGGCACACGCAGTGGACATGTACTCCATACCGCAGCAGGCTGTGATAAAAGGATAGTGAAACAGCGAGAATTTTCGTCCCCAACCGATCACATAATTCAGTTTTGTCGTGAACCAACCGCCGCTCATGGCAACCTTTCTGAAACGTTCATAATAAATTCAGTACCGATCTTTATTTTTCCCAGTGGAATGCTCCTTTTCCCCAAGCATATATAAATCCAATGAGTAGAATGAAAATATAAACGAACATCAAGACGACACCGGTCGTACCAACCTCCTTGAACACGAGGGCCCAGGGAAAGAAAAATACAACTTCGATATCGAACAACAGGAACAGAAAAGCAACAAGATAATATTTTACGGGGAAAGGATTGATCCCCTCTTGGAGAAAAGGACTTCCGCATTCATACGGCTTTTCTTTTGTGGGATTGCTCCTTCTGAGTCCTAAGATCTTATTGACGACGACCATAAGGGCGCCCACAAACCCGAACACGAGAAAAACTAAAAATAGTTCGATCATCTTCTTTTTTAAAGGCATAGATTTTATAAAAATAAAATGAACAATGCAATCATTTTGACACTTTTTTTGCAAAAAAAAATATTCTTGACCAAAGGCCCCAATAAATGCAATCAAGAAGTGGGTTCGGATCCGAGGAATTCCATGACCATGGAAAAGATATTGAAGAATCTGCTACAATGACTGCGGTTCTCATAATACATAAAATGTCTTTAGGAATATCGGCAGACTGAGGTGACATGACGAAGAAAAGGGCCATAACAATAGGGATCGTGGTTTTTTCGCTGTTGGGGATTGCAGCGATGGGAAGCTGTAAGCGCCAAGATCATAAAGTCCCCCTGAATGTCATTCTCATTACCCTGGACACCCAGAGGGCCGACTTCATCGGTGCATTCGATCATGGAAAGGCTTTAACACCCAACATCGACTCTTTGGCAAAAAAAGGGATAATCTTCACCCAATGCTATAGCCCTATTCCCATTACAGTTCCTGCGCATGGCTCGCTTTTTTACTCACTCCCTCCCCACGAACTCGAACTTTACAACAACGGGCAGATATTCCAGAACGAACAAAAACTGACGTCTCTTGCACAAATATTCAAAAATAAAGGGTATCGTACAGCAGGATTCGTTTCTCTAGGCGTGCTCGGGAAAAAATTTGGACTGTCAGATGGATATGATACATATCTCGACCGCCATCCCGAAAACAGATGGTACTTGCATGCCGAGGAGGTGAACGAGAGGGTCTTTCCTTGGTTGGATAAGAACAGAGAGAATCGTTTTTTCATCTGGATTCACTATTCCGATCCGCATGATCCGTATGCTCCTCCTGACCTTCCTCCCGACCTCCGCGTCTATTTTAACGGCAAACCACACAGAGAGATCTGTCTTCAAAAGGAAGAGAGTCTGTCCTTCCGGTTCAAGCTCCGGAAAGGAAATAATACAATCGAGTTTGCTGTTCTCAATCCATATCCAGATTCGCGGGATGAATTCCGCATGAGTCTGAATGACATCCATATCGCCGATACGAAGGATATCAGGCTGCGATATGAAGGATTGAATGTCATCGACAAAGACAACCGATCAAGCCTTTTGATCAAAAACCGGAGCCAGATCATAATAGAAAATACTGGGGGATCAAAGGAATTTTTTATGAAGGCCCGCGGACGAATATATTTGTTGCCGGGAGAAAAGGTTCGCGCTTATAAAGAAGAAGTCGAATATATGGATTCGCAGATAGGAAGATTGACCCGAAAGCTCGAACAACGTGATCTTTTGGATAAGACCTTAGTTGTTATCGTCGGCGACCACGGTGAAGGGCTGGGAGATCACAGAACCCTTCTGGGAGATCCTCACTTTGGGCATATTCACTATCTCTACACAGAATATTTGAAAATCCCGCTGATTATCTGTCACCCTCATTGGCCCGACAGAGGGACGGCAAAAACCGACAGCGTAACCATACTCGACATCGCACCCACGATCCTGGCTGCAATGGGGTGGAATCAACCGTCCTTTCATTCAGGAAATGATCTTAAGAAAGATCGCGATGAGGAGAATCGGATCTTATTCGGCGCGACTTTCAAGCCGGAATCGACAAGAGACAGGTTCTCCGTGCTCAAACTTCCCTGGCACATCATATTCACGCCGGAGAGAGACCGATACGAGCTTTACAATCTGCAGAATGATCCCTCAGAGCGGACAGATCTCTATTCCCGACAAAAAGAAAACCCTTTTATAAGGGAGCTGCAAAACGCTGTCAGGTCACAGGCTTCCGAGATTTTGAGTCAAAAAAAAGAGATCCAACGTGATCCAAAAAGCCTGGAGATGCTGAAATCCCTCGGCTATATCAAGTAACTATAATTGCGCTGTTAAAACGAATTCGGTTAAGAAACATATCGCGCTTGCATGCATCCATAAGTATCCTCTGAACCGTGATGGCGGGGATCATGAGGCCTTTTGGCAGTTCTGATCGTGTGCTGGCAAAAACCGCGAGAATAGCTTGGGCATCGTCCATCTCCCCATTGCAGATTTGAGGAAAGCTCCCATGTTTGGGCGAAGTTTTCTCGCTGGGGAAACTGAGCATGTTTTCGAGCCACCAATCGCATCTCTTGGGAAAACATTCCCTACGATTTTGGCGATGCTTCCCCGACATTCCCTGAGCTTTACTTATCCAAAATTGCAAGTATAATGAGGTATTGAAATGCGTACTGACCAAATAGTTCAAAAAAGTGGCCGCCAAAAAACCTATCGCTCTGCATGGTTGATATTCAGTTTTTCGCTTCTCATCTTTTTGAGCTTTTACTCCTGCAAGCAGAGGGCGAAAACGCAAGGGAATCTCTACCGGATCATCGATCATTTTGAAACGATCACATTCCACAAGACCCCCGTCGATGTATCCATTCTT
>JASFEP010000386.1:0-4277 GCA_050124775.1 Candidatus Aminicenantota bacterium | reverse complement strand
TTATGACGAACGGTGCTAAAGCTAAAAACGCCTTCTATTCCTGTTAATAGGGGAGAGGTGCCACTCCTTAGAGAGGCCTCATAACCCGGAGGTCTCCGGCTCAAATCCAGCCCCGCTACCATTCCCTTTTCCCTGTTTCCCCTAATAAACAAAAGCTTTTCATGGTATTTCAACTATCTCCTTTTTTGGCAACCGTACGCAATAGCGAACAAATCTAAGCAGTTCGTGTGACACCAGTATGATATGGGAGTAACATAGGGAAGATTTTTATCTCTTCTGTTATTTTAATTTCCATCGGGGCTAGTCGACATTTTCTTATTTGTGTAGCTCTAGAATTGACACAAATAGTTTCAATCCAGGATTCTTGAACTGGATTAAAGTTGACATGTACCGACTTCTTTGGTAGTTCTGGAATTAGACTAAGAAATTAATTTAATGGAAAGGTTATTCAGTTTCTCATAAAAAATTGAGCCCTAAGATAAAATATTGCATCACTTGTTCTAAGACCTTCTCCTTTGTGGTTCTATCTCTTTTCCTTCTCTTTTTGCTTATCTATACTGGATGTAAGCGGGAATCTCAGCTTTATCGTTTCATCGATGGAACCACAGCTGAAAACATCATCTCCTCTCCTCTCAAAACACTGAATAAAGCCTACGAGATCAAAGAACAAATCATCGATACGGAAGATTCTTTTCTCTATGAGCTTGACGGTGGAAAATATTGGGCAGTTCCCGCAGAATTTCCCTTGATTGCTGATAATGAGTTAGAAGAACCTGAAGGGATGGTTATTCTTAGGAAGGATCGGGAAATTCCTTTCATAGGTCAGATTCTGGGTAAAAGGAATGGATGGAAATGGACCCGATACATCAAACGCATAGAGCCAGATCAGAATAAAAAGTATGAGGAGTTCAAGCGAGGAAATTCTCTTATTTTACCCAGAGATGTATATTTTGTGAGCGACGTTTTTTACGTCCCCAAAGGCTTAATTGAATTTCAGATCCATGCGGGCAGCTATAGCCCAGAGCAATATGGTCTGAATCTCGATATCTATTTGGGAGAGCGATTGATAAAAAAGCTCCCGATCGAAAAAAAGAGGTATTATAAATTTACTCGTGAGATTGAACCGGGGACTTATAAGCTCAAAATAGGTTTTTCAGAAGATATAAGCTCATCGATGTCCTTAAAGCAAGAGAAATTAGATCTTGATTCGATAGAATTAAGAAGTGCGAACGACTTCATCCTCCTCTCTTATTCCAGACAGCAGTTAAAAATCCGCGAAAAAGTACCACTCAGAGCAACCTATCATACCTACGTTGGAGATAAGAAGTATCATCTGATGTATCTGATGCACAAGAGATATCAACTCCAAGATTTCGACATTGGAGAGAATCCACTCGCGATGAAGAAAAAGCTGATAATCAGAAATCAATCTATCAATACGATCTATGCGCCGCCAAAAACAGTACTTAAATATATGGCGAAAATCCCTAAATCAGGAGTGTTCGACTTCGGCTATGGGTTGATGCCCGAGGCCTGGCGAAAAAAAGGGGACGGTGTTCAATTTCACATTTATATAAAAACAAAAGACAAAGAGGGTCGACTGTTTTCCTCAAGCATTAATCCTTTTAGACATGTAGAGCATCGAAAGGTCTTCCGGGAGAAAATAGACCTATCTGAGTATGGGAAAGGAAAGGCAGAGTTTGTATTTATCACTGAAAAGAACAACGCTATACACAATGACCTTTCGTACTGGTGCAATCCGTGTTTATATCAGCACCAAGAGCCCTTAAACAAAAAAAAGAAAAAACCGATCAATGTGATTTTGATCTCTCTGGATACTTTGAGAGCCGATCATCTTGGCTGTTATGGATACTCCAGAGATACGAGCCCCAGCATCGACAGTTTTAGAGAGGATAGTGTTTTATTTAATCATTGCTATAGCACTGCGGCATCGACATTGGTTGCGCATATGTCTCTTATGACATCTCTCGTTCCCAAATCTCATCAAGTCTATAATAATAAAGCGGGAGACACGCTCTCTCCAGAATTTCTGACCCTTGCCGACATGCTAAGGAAGAATGGATACTACTGTGGGGCATTTACGGGTGGAGGTTTGGTCAGTGGCGTCTTCGGTTTCTCGAAAGGTTTTGATGAATATCACGAGGACAGATACTCAATATTCAGAGGAAATTCCGCGGAAACTCTTTACAAAAATGCTTCTGATTGGATAAATCAGCATAATGACAAAAAGTTCTTCCTTTTTCTGCATACATATCAGCCCCATAATCCATACAAAAACTCTAGCACTTTAGGCAAATCTTATCTCGGTAGAAATTCAATTTGGGAACAGATAGATCTACTGAAGTATTTGAGAGATGTATTTAGCGACGATCCCCCCAGTTATCCTTCAAAGCTTGATAATAGATCACAACAGATATTGAAAAACTATTTATTTCGGTTTACGCGTCTATCTGAAGAAGAGAAACAGAATATTATCGATTTATATGATGGAGAAATAAGGCATACAGACGAATATTTTATTAAACCTCTGATGAACGAACTTAGAAGATTAGATCTGTATGAAAATTCTATAATTATTCTCCTCAGTGATCATGGAGAAGAATTTTACGATCATAAGATGTGGGAACACGGTATTCAATTGTATAATGAATTGATACGAGTTCCTTTGATCATCAAGTATCCAGGATCCAGGTTCAAAGGCGAAACAATTGATAGAAATGTCAGTTTGATTGATGTGTTACCCTCCATAATCAAAGAATTGCGGATTACTCCACACTCTCAATTTGAGGGATTTGATGTGAAAGATGTAATTGAAGATAAAGAAAGATTCGATAGAATCTGCTATGCTGAGTCAAGAGCGGGAGGGAGAAAAATTGCGGTTGTGCAAGGAAAAAACAAATTGATATTTAATGGCACAAATGAGGCAATCTTTGATATGTTGTCTATTCCAAGCCAGATAGAATACTATGATATATATGGAGACTTCTCTGAGAAAAATTGTATTGAGCTGCGCGATACAACCTCTGTTAATGATTTGTTTAAAGCATTGATATCCTACAGAATAGAAAAGAGCAAAGTCAAAGAGTCTGATCTAAAAAGGGTAGATTTGCCAAAAGATCTTGAAGAGCAGCTAAGAACCCTCGGTTATATCAAATAAAAATATTCCTTTATTTGGAGTGCGTCGGATTCTCTTGGTAAATCCCATTTTTGCATCTTGGTATGTCTTTCCATACGGTCTGCGAAAAAGATTATCAATTGAGAGTATTTCATGACCCAGTCCCCGTGTCTCATGCTCCATTTCTTTGCTGCCCCCTCAGCACCCTGGTCAATCTTTGTCCGGTATATTTCCCACGCCTGGCCGGTTGCTTATTTCATCATGAACAAACGGCTGGGTAGCTTCGGTTACAGGACGGAAATCGGAGCCGGCGTGTTCCTGGTTTCTGGCGGCCTGGGATTGGTGATCGCGCTTTTGAGTGAAATTTCCAATCGAAGAAAACGGCCGCAGCCAACCCGGCCGACTCCCTGCGGTGTGAGTGATAATTTTTTTCCATTCCTGCCATTACCATGTTTCCTGAATTTTCGAGAAGGATTCGATGAATAATTCCAAATAATTGGTTGGTTTAAATTCAATAGTAATTGGCTGTTGACTAGAACCAATTCAGAATTTATAGTCAGAGGTGTGGATATCCCGATAGCAAGGGAGGTTTAAAATGAAGAAGCGGAAAGGCTTCATTAATCAAAAGATGCTGTTCCTGATGGTCATCGTAATCTTCTTTTTATGGATGTTTTTATTTTGATGAAATGACTTTGGATAAAATCTAGTAAAGGACGAGAGATATGGAAAAATTGCAAAACAAATCCGTGATCATAAATATCGATAGAAACAGCCACAAGCACATCTACAATCAGATTATCGACGCCATCAAATGGCTGGTTCAGGAAGGAACCCTGGAGAGGGGACAAACACTGCCATCATCACGCAAATTGGCAGAAAAGCTGGGTGTGAACAGGTCCACTGTCAACCGGGCATATGAGGAGCTGCAAGCCCTCGGTTTTCTATCCAGTCGTCCGGGCTCTTATCACAGAGTACAGGAGAGACGAAAGGAGGCAGAGTATAGTCAGGACCGAAAGAGCCAAATTTCCTGGGACGATAAGCTGACGGATCCCGCATTCCGGATACACGAGACCTTGCTCCGGTATTCTCCGGAACAATCTAAGAGAAATCACACCTGCGACAACGTCATCAACATCTCCCG
>JASFEP010000385.1:0-4279 GCA_050124775.1 Candidatus Aminicenantota bacterium | reverse complement strand
GAGATGAGCAGGTCGATCTTTTCCTTTTTATCTTTATTCAGTAAGTGAGTCAGAAGGATTTCGCCCACTTGCATGTCGATGCCGACGATGACCTTGCCGATTTCCAGGCTTTTATCGCCGTTCAGAATGCGCGTATCTGGATAAGGATTGAACAACCTGTCTTTATCGTAGAATTCAAGGTCGTCTTTTTCGAGCTTATCGAATCGTTTCTTCTCTTCTTTCAGACGCTTCTTGACTTCATTCTTACCTCTGAGGTCGTTATTTATGCCTGTTTCTACGACTTTTTTATAAAGTTTTTCGAGTTTCATAAGGATCTCCTTGCGTGGGATTGACCCATTCTTGTATCGGGGTCAGAATGGGGCGCTCGACCAAGGGTTTATATTATTACAAATACATCCAAAAAAAAACAGGATTGTGTTCGATAAAAGATGCAAATTGAACAATCCTCCAAAGGGCCAAATATTTTAACGCTCAGTCTCAGGTAGGGATATCGAATCCCAGACCGGAATGAACGTTGGGAAAGAGGATCCCGTTGCGGAGGAGAACGGCCCCCTCACAGGGGTCGTCGATGAGGTCGAGATGACCGTCGAGGTCGGCATAGTGCACATTGGGGCGCGCAAGGGCGAAATGGAGACCCGCGGCGATGCTGAGAGCGGATTCATCCATACAGCCCACCATGACCTCTAGGCCCGCCGAACGGGCCACAGCGTTGATCTGACGGGCGACAGCGATCCCTCCGACCTTCATCAGCTTGACATTGACCATATCCACAAGGTCTTTTCTGGCCAGCCGAAAGGCATCTCTCAACGTCATAAGGCTTTCATCTGCCATGACCGGAATGGACACGCTCGATGTGACACGCCCCAGCAGATCCGGCTGTCCCGTCGGAGTAGGTTGCTCGATCAGTTCAAGACGGCAGTTACGTGTTTTTGCGACGAATTTGAGGGCTTGCTCGACAGTGAAGCCTTGATTGGCGTCGAATCTTAACTCTACTTCAGACCCCACAGCTTCACGGACCTTATGCACCCGGTCGATGTCCGAGTCCACGTCTTTACCGCCCTTTATCTTCAGGATATTAAAGCCCTGGGCAACAAAATCTCTGGCTCGCGCAACTGTTTCCTTTGCGGGTAGAATGCCGATCGTGATACTTGTTTTGATCCGGTCTCTGAATCCACCCAGGAGTTTCCACAAGGGGAGCCCGCACACTTTTCCGAGAATATCATGGAGGGCCATATCGACGGCTGCAAGGGCCGATGATTGTGCGTCCAGAAGAGGGGCCAGCCTTTCGAGAAGCATGGCTGATCGGAGAGGATCCGATCCTTTGAGGGAGAGATGGACGATATCGTTCATGGCCTTGAGCACAGTCTCCGGCGTTTCGCCTGTGATCTGAAGATCGGGTGCCGCGCAACCGAAACCTGTGATCTTGCTGTTGGTCTCCAACCGAAGAAAGACATTCGTCGCGGAATCGATCGTTTCGTAAGCGATAGTGTAGGGTTCTTTCAGGGGCATGGAAACGGCCCAGGCTTCGACGGCAGTGATTTTCATGGCGATCCTATCAAAACCTCTTGTGATAGATTTCGTCCAGGCTCATGTTTTGGAGGTCTTCTACGAACTCGACAAGATGTTTGATCATGATGGCCCACATCTTTTCCCCTTTCTCCCGGGTGGCTTTGGTCGGGTCTCCCAAGATGCCGGTGGGAGAGATTTTTGCAACCCTGGCATACCACTCGACACTTCGTTTGGAGCTGAAATTGAGGTATTTGCTGGAAAACCGCGGGATGAATTTTTTCGCTCTATCGAGTTTGACGAGGTGGGGACGGTTGGCCAGCGCAGTGCTGGTTTCGACCTCGCCTGCGTGGACATCGTTGGGCGTTTCGGTCAAATCACCGATGTCCTTTTCGCTCGTTTCGCCAGTCTCGACACAAGAGAAAATATGGGCATCCCGGTTGATCATCTGGGCCGCGAATTGCAGAGCGGGGATATTGCCCCCATGGCCGTTGATGATCACCAGTTTTGTTATTCCATGGCGGGCTGCACTCATGCCGATTTCATAAACGATCTGGCTCAGCGTTTTCGGGGCTATGCTCAAAGTGCCGCAGAAATCTTCATGATGATAGGATACACCGTACGGTATGAGAGGCAATACCAGGGGTTTCGGGGGCGTACAGGCCTTTGCGACTCGGCGGGCAAGATAACCTGCGTCAAAGGCGTCGGTATCGAGAGGCAGGTGGGGTCCGTGTTGTTCCATAGAGCCCACCGGCAACAGCGCGACATCCACCTCTTTGAGCCGGGTCTGGGCTTCCGGCCAGGTCATTTCTGCCAGTAGAAAGGAATCCTTTTGCATATTTTTTCTGCGCGAAGAGGTGTCTCCCTTTTCCTCACTCTCTTCCAGAGCCTCGAAAGGATAGGGGATCAGGAGCTCCGGTGAATTCATCAGATCTTGATCGATCCAGACGCGCCCCTGCCGTTTGGCGATCCCATCGGCATGTTTCAGGAATATCTGGAGGAGAGGCTTTCGGAGGTCGACGGGAATAGCCTGGATGGGCGATTTTTCGCTATCTATCCGAACCTTCATGACTTCTGGATGGGGAAGTTTCCGCTGTTTTTTTAAGGGCATCTGTATCAACCCTTTTTGTGAAAGGACATAAGAAAGATATTCGGCGCCGGCCGACTCCTGATGAACGCCCTTTTTGGCCAGTGTTTCCAGACAATATTCGATTTGCTCGGGCGTGTATCCGCAGTTCGCTGGATCGCCGTCCAATACTTTCAACATCCCGACGATCCTGCGGCATTTTTCACACTTCCCGCAGGGAAAGACACGCTCGCCTTTCATATGTGTGGCATGACAGGACATTTGATACCGTTGGAGAAAGGGATATCTCTGGTAAAGGATCTTTTCGATAAGAATCTCAGACAGAGGACGGAGGATGGAAAATTGACTGATGTCCCAGCCTTTCTGGTAGTAATAACGGGTGAGCGTGTTATCGAAATAACGGCTTTGATCGAAAAGCCCGTTGTAGTGGGTGATGCCTTGATGGGACGATCTGTTTGTGGAGTCGTATTCGTCGCCGATGACGATTCGCCCGATCTTTCTCTTTTTTAGTATGGGTAAGGCGCCGAAAAGAAAGACGGCGACGGTCCATAGGCGGATCGGGTAATCGTCTGACCGGATCCGGGCAAAATCCTGCCTCACAAAAGACATATGTCTCAACATCCAGGAAAAAAGTCTGTCCGAATTCGTCCAGACCCTCGCTGTTTCAGGGTATGTAGCCTTGAAATACCTGTAGCCGTTGAGCGCGGTGTACCAGTGGCGCCCGGATTCATTGATGAAGACAGGATGGGTCTCCTTTCCTATCTCCTTCAAGAGTCCGAAGCTCAGAAGGCTATCCTTTCCTCCGCTCGATAGAACGGCGTGCTTCGATTTATCCCCTTCCCAAGAGAAAGATTTTGTTCCTTTTTTTGTCAGGAACGGGAACTTAAGGCGTCCTTGAAGATAATTCTCCTTTTTTACAAGAGGTATCTTTGAAGCTTCGCCACGAAGAAAGGGATTCGCCTGGAGGAATTTCATCACAAAGATTTCGCGGGCTGTGTTGGCCATCATATCTTCGATGAAGCGCGTGTCTGCTTTATCCAGACGATCGTTGAAGACAACCTCATCGCAGAAGAGGCCGTAATTCAGAGCCACCTGTGCAGCGATCATGCTTGCCAGGTTGACCGAGGAAGGATCTTTGGGCTCAAACACATCTTCTTCGTACCGGTATATGAGGTTGAATTCGGAATCCTTTTCTCCGGATTTTACGGCATAGCGACAGACCAATCTGTTAGGTGTAACTTCGACGGGACCGACTTCCAATCTTCGGATGACTTTGAGTATACGCAGAGGGTCTGCGTCATAAGACCCCGGCAATTGCGCATTTTTTGGGTTAGGCTTTTTGTTCATCTTTGGGCTTTGTCTTTATTTTTTTGGGTTTTTGCCCCTATTAATGATAGAAGTGTTTGAACGATTCTATCCGCACCCTCCAGGAGGACATCCACGGTCGGCCTTCCTGTCTGCTGTTCGATCTCGCGACAGATCGAAGGGATCACGTCCTTGGACAGGTCCTCATGGTTGATCGTTATGGCGACAACGTTTTTTTCCGAAAGAAGCTCTACAGCCTTTATCTGTATATCCAACGGCTGGATGGGATATCCGGGAAATCCATCATATTCTTTGCGTGCCGGCGCGTGCTGGAGGATGATCGCGTCCGGACGTCCCGCGGCCAATATTTCGAAGCCCCCG
>JASFEP010000384.1:0-4296 GCA_050124775.1 Candidatus Aminicenantota bacterium | reverse complement strand
GGGAGCTTCTGTTTTCTCATAGGGATTCCCTCGGCCCTCTCCGTGGGAGGCGTAAAGACCCTGACGCGTTGGGGTTTTTTGGGAAAGATGGACCTCGTCTTCGGCAACATTGTGCTGGCTGTGGGTGCCCTTGCCGTATGCATCTTCGTGTCGTATGTGTGGAAGGTCAAGAACGCGCTCCAGGAAATAGCCATGGGAAATGACCGGTTCAGGCTGAAATCCCTCTGGGTCTTCAGCGTGAAGTACCTGGCTCCCGTGTTCATTATCATCATACTCATCTTTATTCAGAAATTGACGGGATAAGGGGCAGAAAAAAGCAATTCTTTGCCAATCGCCATGTTTTGTGATAAAAAAAACGGGAAAAAACAGAAACCAGGTGTAAAAACGCTCGGTTAGAGACAATATGGACGTTCGGGATCAAAACCAGAGAGGTCATTGGGGTTCGAAGATCGCTTTTATCTTTGCCGCCACAGGTTCTGCCATCGGCCTGGGTAACATCTGGCGATTTCCGATGGTCGTCGGTAAATATGGGGGGGCTGTTTTTGTCTTTGTATACATTCTGGCCGTCGCTCTTGTCGGATTTACAGTGATGCTGGCAGAGATGATCATCGGCCGTCATACACAACGCAATGCGATCGGCGCCTTCGAACACATAAAACCCCGAAAACCCTGGAAAATCATCGGCTTTCTGGGCCTTCTGACTAGCATCTGCATCCTTTCCTACTACTCCGTGATCGCCGGTTGGGCCGCAGGGTACTTCGTCAAAACCGTTTCCGGGACTTTTCGGGGAGCGATCACGAGCGAGGCGAGCGACCAGATATTCACCAGCTTTGTATCGGATCCACTCGCAGCGCTCATCTGTTTTTTTGTCGTCATAGGCATCACGACATTTATCATCTCCAAGGGCGTTCAGAGTGGTATCGAAAGATGGACAAAAATTTTGATGCCAATCCTTTTTATCCTGATCATCTACCTTGCCATAAAAGCGTTGACGCTCCCGGGTGCGAGCGAGGGGATCTCTTTTTACCTGAAGCCGGATTTTTCGAAACTGAACGGGACTGTGGTTCTCTTCGCCTTCGGTCAAGCTTTTTTTTCGCTGAGTTTGGGCATGGGGATCATGATCACGTATGGCAGCTATTTACCCAAATCCGATAATCTGGTGAGCTCTGCGGGATGGGTCTCTTTCTCGGACACGCTCATCGCGTTCCTTGCCGGGATCATCATCTTCCCGACGCTTTTTGCCATTCCCGGCATCGCACCGACCGCCGGGCCGGGGCTGGTATTCAAGGTCTTCCCGCTGATCTTTTCCAAAATCCCCAGCGGTCATTTTTTCGGAACACTCTTCTTCACCCTTTTGTTAGTGGCGGCCGTCACCTCTACCATATCCCTCCTCGAGGTCTCTGTGGCTTATTTCATCGACGAGCGGAACTGGTCGAGAAAAAAAGCGGCCTTTTCGCTCGGAGGGTTTGCATTTATCCTCGGAGTACCCTCCGCTCTTTCTTCGGGAGGTATGCGTTTCTTCACGGATATCGATTTTATGGGAAAATTCGACATCATATTTGCCAATATTTCCCTTGCAGTGGGAGCTTTTTTGATATGCATTTTTGTGGGTTGGATCTGGGGGACCAAAAAGCCAGTCGAAGAAGTGCGCCAGGGAAACCTCCGCTTCAGGATCCGTCCTCTCTGGATTTTTTCCCTGAAATTTCTCTCACCGGTCGTACTCATAATCATTCTCATTTTCATAAAAAAAATCATCACAGGATAACGGAAAACATGACAAAAAAAATCATCGTTGCCACGATCTTGGTTGTTCTCTTTTTTGGCGTTCACACACACGCCGCAGATGTCAAAGGCCGGGTGACCCTTACTCCCAAAGGCGAGCCGTACGTGAAGGGCTCCATATTGATCAGACCCATCGAAGAAGACGTTTTCATCAAATCCGAGATCGATAAAGACGGGAACTACGCCTTTACTGGACTTTCGACAGGCCGCCATGTCATCAAGATGGACCTGTACGGACTGACCCCTTTCGAACGAGAGGTCGAGATCAAGGAGCAGGACGAGATCATGGTGATAGACCTTTCCATAAGCCTGTCTTTCCTCGATAAATTTTTGATTTCCATAAAGGATTTCAGCGATTTTGTCTGGTTTCCTGTCATGGTGTTTCTCCTGCTCGGTGTCGGTATTCTCCTGACGTATATTTGCCGTTTGATCCAGGTTCGAAGGCTTTTCCTATCCCTGAAAATGGTCCTTGCGGGTGCCCTCCATAAAGATAAGATCGATAAGGAAGAGGGAGATATCTCTCCCTATGCAGCGCTGATGACCGCCCTCGCCGCGACGGTGGGGAACGGCAATATCGCAGGTGTCGCAACAGCTATTGCAACCGGCGGCCCCGGCGCTCCGGTCTGGATGTGGATCGCCGGATTTCTCGGCATGGCAACAAAGTATGCGGAGGGATTCTTCGGTGTCAAATTCAGAGTGAAGAACAAACGGGGCGAGATGTCCGGTGGCCCGATGTATTATGCACGCATGGGGATAAAAAACGAAAAAGTGGCCAAGTTCATGGGCATGTTCTTCGCCATCTGCGGGGCATTCGCCTGCCTTTTCGGCACAGGAAACATGGCCCAATCCAACTCCATGGCACTCGCCTTCAACGACCAGTTCGGCGTGCCCTTTTGGCTGACGGGCCTTGTCATCACAACCATGGTGGGTGCTGTCATCCTTGGGGGGATCAAAAGGATCGGCGGAGTCTCCGAGCGTTTGGTCCCGACGATGATCATCCTTTACTTCTTTGGGGCTGTCGTGGTCATTTTGGCGAACGTCACGAACTTGCCGGCTGCCTTTGCCGTCATTTTTAAATCTGCGTTCTCTATCAAAGCCGTTGGGGGAGCTATGGTTGGAACCTCCATGAAACAGGTGATCCAGATCGGTGTGCGCCGCGGCCTGCTTTCCAATGAGTCGGGATTGGGATCTGCAGGGATTGCCCAATCCGCCTCCAAATCTTCCGACCCCTCCAAAAACGGGCTGATCGCAATGACTGGCACGTTTATCGACACCCTGTGCGTGAACACCCTTACCACATTATCGATCGTCATTACAGGGATGTACCTCAAAACCGCCGCCTTTGGCGCCACAGACGGTCTCACGTCCACGGCATTGACGGCTGCCGCATTCGGCTCGGTGATCCCGAACGGCGGCTACATCATCGCGCTCAGCTCCTTTTTGTTCGGATATTCGACACTACTGGGATGGTGTTTTTACGGGGAGAAATGCCTGGAGTACATATTCGGCGAGGGAGTCATTTATTCCTATCGGGTCGTCTTTCTCAGCCTGCTGTTCATCGGTTCGGTCCTGCAGGGTGTCCATCTCAATATCGTCTGGCTTATCGGAGACACGGCCAATGCATTTATGGCCTTCCCCAACTTGGTGTCTCTGATCCTTCTGAGCGGATTCCTCGGAAAAGTTACGCGCGATTATTTTTTCAAAAAGAAATAGATATTTTTTGCTGGCCGGTTGAATGCCGAAAAAAAAAGACATCTTTATTTTCGCCCTCAAATTCGTTTTTAGTGCCTCTGTTTTGGCTTACATCCTAGTCTCCCGAACATCCCTGCAGGAAATATTCACCACGATCAAAGAGGCCGATCTCTTGCTTTTGGCCTTGTCCTTCTCCCTCCATGCTCTGGGCCTTGTGATCAGTGCTGTCCGCTGGCAGATCCTCATCAAGGCTCAAGATGATTGGGTGCCCCTGCATCTTTTGGCAAAATCCTATCTGGTCGGCTCCTTCTTTAATCTTTTCCTTCCCACACGAATCGGCGGCGATGTCGTTCGCATCTGGGACGGATCCCGTTATTCAAAGTCTCTTTTGAAATCTTCCGCTATTGTCCTCGTCGAACGTCTGTCCGGAGTTTTGGTCCTTTTGCTTTTCGCCTTAAGTGCATCTCTCATACGTCTGGATATGGCCCAACGGTTTCCCGTGATCTGGGTGTCATTGATAGCGAGCATCTTCGGTTTGAGCGTGTTCGTAATTTTCCTAAGCCCTGCTGCAGGCGTTCTGCTCGAAAAACTCCCCGAAGGGAGCCACTTCGGAACGGTCACACAAAAAATACACCAATTCAGAGAAACAATTCTTTTATATAAAACTAAAAGAGCAGCCCTCGGAAAGGCTTTTTTCTGGGCCGCACTCCTACAGATCAACGTTATTTTTCACTACTATCTTATCGGAGAAGCCCTAGGTCTCGACATCGCGCTCCTGGACTATTTCATCTTCATACCTATTGTTCATCTCATCCTGCTCAT
>JASFEP010000383.1:0-4304 GCA_050124775.1 Candidatus Aminicenantota bacterium | reverse complement strand
GAACTGCTCTTATCTACTCCACCTATCTGGGTGGCTCTGGAGCGGAGAGCAGTGTCATAGCGGTGGATTCAGAAGGTGCGGCTTATGTGACAGGACGGACTGGGTCTATTGATTTTCCCACTAAGAATCCAATTCAAGGAATTTATGGAGGAGGAGGAAATGATGCCTTCATCGCCAAGATTGGTTCATCTGAAAAAATTCGCATTGTATCCTGGAACATCCTGAATTATCCTGACTTTAATGAAGAACCTCGCGAGGAGTACTTTCGCAGCATCCTTGAGATTTTAAATCCCGATATTCTTGTTGTGCAGGAGATGGCGAGTGCAGCCGGCGTTGATCAATTTTTGAAGGAAGTCTTGAATCCGAAAAAGCCAAAGTTATATAAAGCCGCTTCGTTCTATGATGGTCCGGATAAAGACAATGCCCTCTTCTACAAGAAGGCAATGTTCAAAGTCATCTCTCGCCAACAAATTCCAACCTCATTCCGTGATATTACCGAATTCAGGGTGAAGATTAAAAAAGGTGCAGCAAAAGGGACTAAGTTTAGGATCTATTCAGTGCATTTTTCAGAAGGTGCAGGAGCCAAAAAGAAGCGGAAAAACGAAGCCTTAACTCTGAGATCTTATCTTGATGGGCTACTTCCTAATGAGTTATTCGTAGTCTGCGGAACATTCAATATGATGAAGAGCACAGAAAACGCATTCAAGATATTAGCCCGTGATCAGGTCAATAATAATGGGAGACTAATGGATCCCATTCATAAGAAGGGAAAATGGCATGACAAGACTAAACACAGACCCATTCACACAGAATCGACTCGAAAGTCTAAGTTCGGAGGAGGTAAAGGAGGAGGCCTTGACGACCGCTATGATATGATCCTGATTTCCTATGGATTGGAGGAGAACGAGACATTGATCTATTCGGACGGCAGTTTCTCTGTGTTTGGAAATGACGGGAAACATCTCAATAAAGCGGTAAATAAACCAAAGAATAAGATTGTGAGCCCTGATATTGCTGATGCTTTATACATGGCCTCAGACCATCTCCCCGTGATTATTGATTTAGTGCCTCAGGAAGAGTCTGAATTAAAGAACAAATAGAACTGAGAAAAGAAAGCCAATACAGCCAAAGCCACTGAGCCCCACGAGAAATTCCTTGACCTATTGAAGGATGCTGACCCGAGGATAGCTGAGGTTGATGATGCGAGGGAGAGGCTAGCAGAATTGTCAGGGAACCAATATTGAATATATTCTCTTTATATCGGAATTTTTTTAAATTTCTAGATCATAAATCCTTTCCAGCTGAAAAATGGAAAACCTATCAAGACATGTACTATGATCCTTATCGCAAATTTCTTGGAACATATTTCACGCATTTTCCTTTATTAAACTCTCATAGCCTTCGACAGAGAGTTGAAGCGATTAAAATTTCAGATTATTCCAGACTTAGGCATCTTATCTCAAATTGTCCTCCTGAGAAGTTAGTCAATTAAGCTTACAAAAGGTGTATCAACATTATACCTCCTAGAGAAGAGCCAGACGTCTATTTGTTTGTTGGGTTTTTTAGCCCCGATGGCTTTGTAATGAATTATAATAAGAAGCCTGTTATTTGTTTTGGGTTAGAGAGATTTAAAGATTTCGAGTTGTTGAAAAATCTCTTTGTGCATGAGTATGCACATTTTCTTTTAAATCGGGAAGGGGAAGAAATTCCCGCAGAAAAAAAATTCCAATGGCTAATAATCTCTGAGGGAATGGCTGTATATCTATTCCTTGAGATCAGTGAAACTCCCTGGGGATTGTCTCTTTCCAATCCCGTTGCCGAAGGAGTTTCCCGTGCTCAAAAATCTGTCTTGTAAATTTTACATAGAAATTGGTTTCATCAGACTGAATGTCAATGGTTGTACGAACATCTACGATTCTGCCTTCAATCTCGATAAGCTTCCCTCTCTCGCCCCTGTACCTTGATTTTGCCGGCGTCTTGTCATTTGTTTCGTAGTAATCCCTTATGTAGTTGCGAATACGCTTACCCTGAATTTCATAGCTTCTGGATCCTTTCCAGTCGACGCTCACAGTGGAATTCATATCGCGGCTCATCTCAACATATTCTTCTGGCCAGAAGTAAGCCTCAAAATAGGACGAATCTGAAGAGTTATGATTAGGCTCCATAGAGCTAAGTGCTATGATTCGGATATCCTCGCGCGGCTCTGGAGCCTGAAATAAGGGGGACTTTCGCTGAACGGGAGGGATAATAGGCAGTTCCAGACGAGTGCTTTCATGACCCAAAAAGAGTTTTGTGGTCATAGGATAGGGCGTGGGCCATATCATAGGGAAGAGTGCATTGGAGATCGAAAGCCGAATCCTATGGCCGGGCTTGAAGGTCCATGTCGTGAAGTGCATATCGAATTCAATATCATAGATCTCGGAGGGTAAGAGAGGTTCAGGATCGAGCCTCGAGTCTCGCTGAGAACCATTAAGGAGGGCACCCGTGATGAGTGAGACTGAGCCGTCCGGCTGGATATCCTCGAGGCGCGCAATCCAGTGGGCGAGCGGTGCGTCTGCAGAAACACGAAGATAAACTTTCGGGAAACCGACAATCTCGAATTCTTCCTCAAGAATCGGGCTGTCGAAGACGAGACTTCCGGCATCGTCGGGACGCATATCACCTTTGGCGTCTCCCCACCAGACAACCTGTGCATCCCAGGTCAGTCCTGATGTGGCAATGCCATAGCTTGGAACATAACGCAATGCTTCTTCGCCTTGCTTACCTGCTTCAACCTTGAGCTGGTGGTTTATTGTGGGGAAGAGTTTCTTCCATTTTGTCCCAGGGATAGGCCACTCTTCACACACCCAGTGTCCGGGTGTCATGGCTAAATGATCGTCGGGAGGATGGCCGTCACGGATAAAAATCGTAAATCGTGGTTCCTCCATAATCCCAGTATTTCTGTCTTTGAGCCAGTAGTCCCACCAACGAACCGCTTCATGCCGCCACTCATAGTTGGGCCCGGGCTTTCCATAGTCTGGGTAGGAATGATTCCACGGCCCCATGACGGCTTTAACGGGGGCCTTCATGTTCTCGAGCATGCGGGGAGGCGTGTCTTTGTAGCCGTCGAGAAGACCGCCGATAAGATAGCAAGGAATACGGATTTTTTCGAATTGCCAGCGCAGCGAGTTTTTCCGCCAAAACTCGCCGTCGAGCTGCTGTTTCAAGTAAGTCAAGTGCCCCGGATAAGAATTGAACCTGTCCCGGAAATAGTCCTCATCGATCTGCCAACGAGGAGTCTGCGGTAAACCCTTGTAGTGGTCGAAATTCGTAACCCAGGAATCTGCATGGTATGCTCCGTCTATATAGTGGATGTCATCGTGGTAGAGATCATCGGAAGCGTGTGCCGCATGGATAGCTTTGAGTGCGGGAGGTTGCCGCATGGCGACCTGAATGGCGTTGAATCCACCCCAGGAAGCACCCCACATGCCTACACGCCCATTCGATGCGGGCATTGTGGAGAGCTGGTCGATAATTTCAACAGCATCGTCGAGCTCCTGCTCTGAGTATTCGCGCAATGGAAAGACACCTTCGGAGGAACCCGTCCCCCGGATGTCCACTCGGGCCATGATGAAACCGCGTCGTGCGAAATATGCATAGGTCTGAGCATAGCGTGATTCTCCCATGGATACAGGATCGTCTTTGCGGTAGGGTAAAAACTCAAAGAGAACCGGGAACTTTTCATCAGGATGGAATGGGACAGGTCTAAAGAACGTGACGGAGAGACGTACGTTGTCATTCATCGTGATCCATGTGGTTTCTATCGTAAATTCATAGGCAGGGGGAGAGGCATCCACAAACTTCGCGGACTCTGTCGCTGCCGAGGAGCGAAGAGGTGTCGAACTCTGCAATCCCGACAGAAAAAAAGCTATCAAAACAAAGATATTTTTTCTTTTGCTCATATTTTTGTCTCCTGATATTTTAGGAACACTGGAATGAAAAAATTATCCTTTGAAATGTCTATAATTGACACAAAAATTTACTTGCATTTTTGAATCAAATCTTCCAATTTCTTTCTTTCCCACATAGAAGAAACTAAGAGTATCGTTCTTTTTCGTTCAGCTTTGTCTCGTCCGTCATCCTGATGACATCATACCGATCTGGATAATCTCTCAATCCCAGCTCAGCACCTTCTTGATCCACTCTTGCTCGAAGGCCGAGAGATCGGCGTTGATTATATTTTGAAAGCGGTTCAAATGTTCAAAATCATTCATTGGGGTTGGTGGATTTTTTTTGATGTCTTTGATGTAGGAGATAAAGGGCTC
>JASFEP010000382.1:0-4323 GCA_050124775.1 Candidatus Aminicenantota bacterium | reverse complement strand
CCAGCGAACGCTCGGAGCCCGCAGCGAATGGGATGCCAAAGCCGGCATGATGTTTGCGGCCTTCCCCAAAATGCTCATCCCCATCCTCGTCGTACTGCCAGGATTACTGGCTCTGGCCCTCAATCCGGGATTAGCAGGGGCTGATATGGATAAGGCCTTCCCCTGGTTGATCAAAAATCTCTTGCCTGCAGGACTGGCCGGATTGGTGTTCGCCGCATTTATGGCCGCCCTCATTTCCAGTGTAGATTCTACACTCAATTCAGCCGCAACCCTCTGGACCCGGGACATTTACCAGCGATTTTTTAAAAAGGATGCCTCGAATAAACATTACCTCAAAGTGGGACGGATACTCACTCTTGTGTTCGTCCTGTGGGCCATTGCCTTTGCTCCTGTCACAAAAACCTTTCCAGGCATCTATGTGGCGATGCAGACTCTTCTTTCGATATTTCAGGGACCCACATTTGCCATAACTCTTCTGGGGATCTACTGGAAGAGGGCTAATCAATGGGGGGGACTGGCCGGACTTCTCGGTGGAGTGGCCATCTCCAGCTCGATGTTTTTTATAACCGAAACCAGTTTTCTCTATATCGCCTGGTGGTCCTTTCTGGGAGCGATGTTTTTCACTATCGTGATCAGCCTGTTGACCAAACCCGAGCCCATGGAAAAACTGGAGGGATTGGTCTACGGGCTCGTGATGAAGGACAACCATCTACAGGAGATTTTGAAAAAGAGAGTTGAGGAGGAGGAATAAAATGATGGAATGGCTGGAAGGAATTCCTCTTGCTACCGGAAAATACTGTGCTGTCCTCTTTTTTGCCGGAATGATTATTTGGGCCTGGTTTCGTCCCAATAAGTACATCTTCGAAGGAGCCCCGGATAAAAGCCGGTGGCGAGATCTAAGGTTCTGGGCCACGATCTTTTTAGGAATTCAGATCGTTCTCTACATTGTTTTTTGAGGACAAGCAAGATATGGAGGATCATATGTCATCGAAGGATAAGCCGTCAGGGTCCAAACAAATGTTCGAACCCCTTGAAATCATGGGTGTGTTCTGGCTCTTTTTCGGAATAGTGGTCCTTCTGGCTACCTTTTTCGTCAGAGGCACGGAAAATGTTCCGCTTCTGCGTGGAATCGTTACGAATATTATCGCTGGAGTCCTACTCCTTGCCGCAGGCGTTTTTTCCATCCTAAAAGGAAGGGCTAACAAACGCCGCAAAAGAAAATAACATGTTCATAACACCGAAAATATCCCGAGAGCGAGCGGAAGACATCTTTGTCACAAGAAAATCCCATTTTTCCTTGAACCGTCCCCTTTTTGCAGGGAAAAATCCAGCCATGCCAGAGAAAATGGAGGTCTTGTATCTGCCCTTTTACCTTTTCGATGTTTTGGTCTCAGAGAATAGAAACGGGAATAAAAACACACAGACAAATCAACAACGAGTCACTCTCTCTGTGGATGGGCTACGGGGCCAATCCGTGCTTTTCGCAACTGATGTTCCGGATTGCGAGACTGATGCGGAAGCATCTGGCTCCTCTTGCGATTTTAAGATATCTCCATCATATGCGTCGAAAATAGCTCTGGAACGGTATAAAGGAATTCTGTTGGAACATGGACTGCGAACACGGAGCCTTCCCAGCGCTAAGCAGATATCTGAGGGGAGAAAGATCTTTTATCCTTTCTGGATCGCTTATTATAAAAGGAAAAAGGGCTACGACTTCAAAGCGGTAGATGCCGTATCCGGTGAGATTCAGGGGGTACAAATGCGCCGTCTTCTCATAAGGGCTCTCAAAAATCTCATACATCGAAGCTAAGTCTTGATTGCCATTTTCGAGCCATTGCCCTAAAGACACATTCTCAACAGATTGTATTCTTATAAAAAAATCCCATGATGTCTTTTTAAACGTTCAATTTGAAATCCCATTTGTGTTCCTCCTTCAATATTCTTTACGGGAAAATCTTATCGGATTGACCGGAAATGTTTGCCTGTGATATAAGCGAAATATATTATTATAAGATGAATTCTTTTTTCATTTTAAATCCAAAAAGGAGACTCCCTTGTCAAAAACGAGACAGTACAAACGGACCGCAGTTTTGTCATCTATCTTCGTTTTGAGCTGTGGGATAGCTTTGGATAATACCAGATCCTTGTCGGGTCGTTTGATTTATGAGAGGGATCGATCAGAAAAAATCATCGTCAATCTATTCAAGCTGCGAACTTCTTCCGAAGGAAGAGTCTTGCCGCTCACCAAATCGGATATCTATGGAGAGCTCAATCCATTAAAGAGCTTAACGCTCGAAAAGCCGGGTAAATATAGGTTCGAAAATCTTACTCCCGGCCACTACTCAATTTTGGCCTTTATGGATATCGACGGAAACGGTTTGGTGGGGTTCGACCCTCCTGAACCCTTCGGATGGTTCGCATCGAATCCGAGTGGACGATGGGATCCGATAGATCTCACCCTATCCAATGCCACCGATTGCGATTTCAGACTTCGTGTTCCCACCCTTTTTCAGAGGCAGGATAAAATCATCGAGCACGGAGCTCTTAGGTGGATGAAGGGACTCCCTGTTTTACAACTTTGGGGAACTGCAGAGGAACGGGGCTTTGCCCACGGCTATCTTGTAGGAAAACAGATCATAGACTTCTTCGAATTTTACATCCTCGAAGACAGCTGGAGGTCGGCAAAGCGGTATAAAGACACTTTCGTTCCCTTCCTAGAGGGACACCTCAGCTGTCCATCCGAATTCTTGGATGAGTGTAAGGCAGTTATCGAAGGCATGCAGAAATCGGGTGTGAATATGCGTGTGGATGCTCTGGGACGCGATTTTAACTTGACCGATCTCCTGTCAATCAATGCTTATATCGAAAGGCGGGCGGCATCTCCTGTGGCATCTCCATCGTCCTGTACGCAATTCGCCTTCTGGGGATCACAAAAAAAAGGCAGCAAACGCATCCGAAACCTCATCGCAGCCAGGAATATGGATGGAGAATGCGATATCAGAAAGGTCACTGTTAGCCATTTTCTTGTTTATGCGGTAGATCCCTCCGAACCCGGCCGTAAACGGTGGGTCTCGACAATGTGGCCCGGTTTTGTCGGTACAATCTCAGGGGTCAATGAAGATGGCCTTTACTCCATGGAAAACGCAGGGGGCTCGGGTCCTGGAGCGATTCCAAGGGGTGTCGTTCCCTGTTCGTGGATTCAGCGAATCATTCTCGAAAAACAAGGAGGGGACGCTTCTCCGGAAAGTGTTCTTCAGATGATGAAGCCTTTTACCTGTTCTTTGGGAGGAATCACGGCTGCCGGATCGATCATCCTCTGGGCCGTACCTTACATGGGTCAAGAGTCGCCTGCGTTCGTTTTTGAGGGAGGTCGCGCCGGTTATGCTATCCGAACGCCCACAGACATCAGACCTTTCAACCCCAACAATATTATGGCTTCAAATCACCATCTTGTTTATGGCTTTGATCCGGAAAGACCCGGACGATCGCTGGGAAGAGCGGTCTCATTTTCTTCCCGCTGGAGGTATGAAACGGGCATGCACACGCTCGAAGCATGGTCCCGTCTGGAAAAATCAGCCGGGCAAGAGGAAGCGATACGACTCCTGCAGCAAGTGGCTCACGGCTCCACTGAATATTCCGTTATCTTTATGGCGAATGAACGCCGTATTCTCATAGCGGTCGATGATCTTAAGACCGATCTATGGGATGCGCCTTATATGGACTGGATCGATTATCATTTTGATGCACTATTCGTAAGATAGATCGCCTGTTTGAATTTTTACCTAAACTCTTGATTCTCCAAAAAAAATTAAAGCGGGTAGAGTCGTCTCTTCGTGAGATAGTTTTAAGTACGCCTCTGTCTTTCCAAAAACCTACGGAGACATACGTAGAAATTCTGGTCAACTAGCCTTGTGCAGCCATGTGTACGACACGCTGCGGAAAGGGAATTTCAATGCCCATGGCGTCGAATTCTTCTTTGACCTTGCGGATCAGGTCGAATTTCACACTCCAGTAGTCTGCTGTGTTCACCCATGGGCGGACGACAAAATTTACGCTTGAATTCGCCAACTCCGATACGGCAATTTGAGAGGCAGGATCCTTCAAGATTCTTGAATCCTCTTTCAAAATTTTATCGATAGTGTCATAGGCTTTGGCTATAGATGAGCTGTACCCGATGCCAAAAACCAGATCGACTCTACGGATATCGTATCCTGAGTAATTCTGGATCACGTCTCCGCTGAGCTTCCCGTTCGGAACGACAACTTTGACATTATCCGGAGTGGAAAGAAGCGAGTTGAATATTCCAATTTCCTTGACCGTGCC
>JASFEP010000381.1:0-4370 GCA_050124775.1 Candidatus Aminicenantota bacterium | reverse complement strand
CTGTGCAAAGAAAAAATAAGATTATTCGAGATCAATCGTACAGTGCTGCGGCTCCATAGACTCTTACGTCAATTCTTAAACAAGTCCCCAAGTAGTAAGCATACCGGACGCCGATGGCCCCGGAAGATGGGGTTATGGTGAGAACTGTAGGTCCGCCCGTACCGGATGTTTCTGCGGTTCCCAAATACTGAGCTCCGCCTGTCAAAAGATCCATGCGGTACAAATTAAACCACTCATCACTTATTGCATTACTATCCCAAACAAGTATCTTAACGGATTTAAGATTGCTCGCTCCTTCAGGGAATACGATCGGCGCACTCATGCAGCAGCCTGTTTCGAACTTAGCGCTCATATAACCATCAGCAAAGGAAAAAAAATAACCGTCGGGCTCATCTCCATCATTGACGAAGGCAGGGACAGGGATATGGATGACTTTTCCCAACGCGCCTTCAGTAATGTCGGGGAGGTCGTCAGGCGCACGCCTGCCTCTGTTGTACTCATTCTCATTTTCTTGGGCTATGATGGATGTCACACCTAAAATAAATACGAAAGTAAAAATCAAAATCACATATTTCTTGTCTTTCATGTCGCCTCCTTCAACAACCCTTAAAATTGGAACAAACATAGCATTTCAATCGAGTAGAGTCAATATTTATAAGGTCTTAAGGTCAGCTTGAGGACTTCCTCAAACTTGACATAAAGTATCGACTGATATCTAACTTGGTCATCACATTTCATGGAGGGGTATGAGAAGATCTTCTCCTATTGACCGGTGATGGTGCGCTGGATAAAAGCGACGATAGCCATGATGAGAAAGCTTATAACCGTCGCGACAGTCCAAACTTTTCCGGCATGGCTTGCGACACCGATCATTCCGCCAGTCCCGGCAAATAACAACGTGATGTATGGGATAACGATCCCTCGATTCTGGCGAAAATCGACCCTAAAGACATAATCCAACAGGAATTCGACCACAAGATATCCGATCATCAGGCCGATCTGTATGAAGTATAAAAAAGGCCGCTTGAAGCCTATGGCTGTAATGAACATATAAACCAGCGGAACGATAGTCGATATCACAGCGATTCCCAACCAATATTCGATCTTTGGCCGATGATTCAGGCGTGCAATAAAAACAGCGATTAAAAGGACGTTAATCAGATTTGCGACTATCGCACCGATCAGATTTGAAATTTGTGTCGGTTCTGCCATAAAGATTAACCCCTGATTTTGTATTGAGGTAATTTGCGTTTTGAAATTCACTATATCAAATTTTTGTGGGAATGTCTTCGCCGCCGGAAAACAAATATCTCACATTCGTTGGATTGTGAGAAAATCGGTGGTTAATCCCCGTCATCATATTTGCTCTCCAGGAAATATGGATACTGAAACGGGTCGAAATTGAGGTTAAATCAGAAATTGACATATGCAGTAAAATGCATTATATTTAATGTCAATTAATGCAATTAACAACATCCTGACAGATCGGTTCGCCTGGAGGTTGAAATGAAAAAAACAAGAACCTTAAGTTTACGACTCCCCATCGAAGAATACATCGCTTTCGATGCCGTTTGCAGAGAGAAAGGTTACAGCAAAACCGGAAAAATCCGAGAGTTTATCCGCAACATGGTCAAAGAAGAGATTGAAAGCGTGACAATCAGCGCAAATGAATGGACAGAGATAGAAAAGGGAATAATGGAAATTCAAAAAGGGGAGTACGTGACTTTCGAGGAGCTCAAGCGTGACCTCAAAAGGCAAAAAGTGGCAGATAACAAAAATCGCAAATAGCGCAAGGAAAAACATACTTGATTTAGAACCCGAATCACAAAAAGTTGTACTCTGTCAAATGGAAGCGCTTGAGTTAAATCCTTATGGATGTGAAATCAAGAAAATCGCTGGTAAGACGAACATCTACAGAGGAAGAATCGGAAAATATAGATATTATTTTAGACTGATATCATCTTTGAAATCGATAGAAATCCTGCTTTTTGAAACCCGAGGAAAAATCAAGCAAAAGAATATTCAGAGAATGTAAAATTAAGTATGCTATCCCCCGAACTGAATTTGACTCCGATATCCGTTTAATCCTATAATAACATTGTTAATAGCAAGAGAGGGGGGACAATAGATGTCCGCACGTTATTTCATCCCAATTCCTTATAAATATCCGATGATTTCATTTTTTTTGATGGGCTCTCCGTATATCTTTCAATCACATAAAAAAATGTGTATGTCCCGGCATCCCGGAACCCCCATAGAATGAGGAAAACATGTTTTCGACTCTAAAAAAAATAAACGATATTTTTATCTCTCAAGAGAATATTGCAGATCTTTACGTAAATATACGAAATTATCTGCCCCCCAAAAGATTCAGACAATTCAGGAGCGCTTGGGTTATCAACAATCTGATAAAGGGGCCTTATAAAAGACACAAACTGGAAAAAAAGTACGAATGCACCCTGCCCGGGGTCATCAACATCTCCCCTACGGAACGATGCAATTTAAGATGCCGGGGCTGTTATGCTTCGAGTTATGACCAAACGGTGGAAATGACATGCGAACAGATCGAAAAAATTATATACGAAGCGCAAGAGTTGGGCATTTTTTTCATCGGTATTTTGGGGGGCGAACCTCTGTTGCGCAAAGATCTGTTCCCACTTTTATCCAAGCACAAAAAAGTGGCCTTTCGGATATCGACGAACGGAACCTTGTTGGATTCAGACATCATCCAGTCATTAAAAGAAGCGGGAAATATCGTCTTATTCTTCAGCCTCGAGGGATTTCAAGAAGAGACCGACTTTTGGAGAGGCAAAGGCATCTATCGGCAGATCCTCAAAAACATGCGGATCTTGAATCGAGAAAAAATACTGTTCGGTTTTTCCGTTCTACTCCATGCGGAAAATAAGAATGTTGTCATCTCCGAAGAATTTTTAAACATAATGCAGAAGAGCGGTAATAAATTCGGTCTTTATTTCCCGTACGGGCCGATCGGAGAACATCAATTTCACGACCTCGTGATCGGACGAAAAGAACTGAAGCGAATCTTTAACAAACTCAGCGCCATCGAAAAGAATTATTCGATGCTCATCATCAAAGAAGGATTTCATACATCGCGAATGCCGAAATCATATTTTCTGAACCAGGGGTGCGGGGCCGGCGTTTCTGTTCACATCACGCCCCAAGGTTTTGTCGAACCATGCAACGCTATTCATTTCTACACCGAAAATATTTTTGAAAAAAGTCTCCTGCAGATCCTGAAATCTTCCTTCTATCGCGATATCCACTCCTGCGCCCAACAGAACGAAAAAGATTGTGTCGGTTTGTACGAACCTTTCAAGGTCATCGATATCATCGCAAAAAACAAGGCTCTGGAAAGCCATAAAAATGCCTTCGACGGCTATTATCGATTTGCTCGAATTCGATCGGATCGAGAGGTTCCCCCATCGAATCACTTTTTGAACGGAGAAATCAGGGATGCAGATATTCAATAACTGGCGTATCGGCTACTTCTTGAAAAACTGGATAAAGACAAATCAAAATCTATTGCTCCTGCGGAGTAGGTTGAAAAAGGAAATTCCCAAGCAACATCTTAAAGAATTTTATAAAACTTGGGTCAAGAATCACATCGGGGTTCGCCGCCGACAAATCGAGACCGCAACCGACAAACTTTTTCCCCTGACCATAAAGATATCACCCACCATGCGATGCAATTTGGAGTGTAAAGGCTGCTTTGCAGGCAACTACCCGATACAAAAAGATCTGAGTCTCTCTACTTTAGAGAGGATCGTCGCACAGGCAAAGTCCCTGGGCATACCTTCGATCGGAATTATCGGTGGGGAACCCCTGCTGGTCCCCGATATTTTCGAGCTGTTCGAAAGATTCAGAGATGTGGGATTTTATCTCGTGACGAACGGCACGCTGATGACCGACGAGGTCGTGGGTCATCTGCAAAATATGCCACACATATTCACCATCTTCAGTATCGAAGGCTTCGAAAAAACGAACGATTATCTCCGGGGCAGCGGAGTTTTCCGGAAAATCATCTCCGCAATGAAAAAAATGAAGGCAGCGAAACTTATTTTCGGCTTTTCCACCGTCGTCCACAGAGAAAATTCGGAGGAGGTTATTTCCGGGGACTACCTGGATTTTATGATCGAAAACGGCTGTTATGTGGGGAATTTTTTGCCCTACATTCCGGTGGGAAGCTTCCCGAGATATCACGTGGTCTGTACAGAGGAAGAAACCAGGCGCTATTTCGACAGGCTGAATCGAATCGCGAACTCGAAACCTCTGCTTTTGTTTAAAGAAGGATACAGCGACGGCACCTTTCTGAACCAGGGCTGCGGGGCCGGCCAAACCATAAACATCAC
>JASFEP010000380.1:0-4384 GCA_050124775.1 Candidatus Aminicenantota bacterium | reverse complement strand
TTCGCCACTAAATCAGCGGTGGGATCTGGGCAGCGAACATATTCCGTTGTGACACCATCCGGATCGATCACCTTTTCATACGGCGTGTCTTCATACTTCCACGAAAGAGTGACTCCATGTTCCAGGAGACGTATAAAGTCATGCATACTGGCTAAGAGCCAGGGACAGATCTTTCCGATATCTTTGGGGTATTCGAACTTATCGCCTTTTTTGTGACACCAGGTATCTTCTCTTGCTTCATAGATCTCGATATCGATTTTATATTTTTTCCTCTTCTCCTGTCCCCCAGAATTACTCCTGCTGAACAACATCGGGGCAGCCATAAGGCCGGCAAATCCACAGCCGGTCTTTCCTAAAAAATCTCTGCGATCCATTGTTCCTCCTTCTTTGAGTTTAAGATATTTAAAGTCAAACTAAGCAATAAATGTGCCACTGTTTCTACCTATGTTATCAGTTGAGTATGTGGGGATAATGTCCACGCCACCCAGGAAAACATCCATTTCCCCTTTTCTTATTCCATGTGATTGAAGCTTCATAGATACCGAACCGTGTAAAATATATTAACACTGTCAAAAGTGATTTGTTTTCACTCAAGGTCTTGAAATGTATATTCGGTCAAACTTCTCGCATACTTCGCCTTTTCTCTGTCTACGATCTCCTCGAATCGTGGCGAATCTCGAAGGGCATCATACAGAGGAAGATTAACGAGGCTTAAATAGGAATATAAACCGACATATTCATCTTTTTCACTCAGGGTATATTCATCGATATAATCCAAGGCTTCATCGACGAGACCTAAGGCTGCGAGCACAGGACCTTTTCGACTCACTTTAAGTGCCTCATCCCTTTTGCCAAGGGCAGCAAGATATAACGCTTTCGTAATCGGAAGAACTTCTGCCGCAAAGCCGGGCGGCATCGATTCCGCAAACTCTAGAACCTCTTTAGCCTTCTTATAGTAACCTCTTAAAATCAGAGCGAGCCCATAATTGCTGAGGTTCCAAACAAAGGCGGGCTGGATCTGATAGGACTTTTCCATATCCTGTATTGCATTATCAAGATCTCCCTGCAGCAACCGGATATACCCACGATTCGACAATGCATAAAAGTACAAGGGATTGATATTCAGGGTTCTATCAAAGCAGTTGATCGCTTGTTCATAGTGACGGATGTAGATGCTGAAAACACCGGATATCTCCTGAACCTCCCAGTTATTTGGATTGATCCTCCGGGCGCGACTGAGATAAAAAAAGGCCTGATCATAGTCCTTCAACCTTGTGAACATCATTCCCATGGCCGCATTTGTCACAGGAAGATCCGGATCGAGGTCATAAGCCATTTGGATATACTCGCTCTGTTTGGCAAAATCCTTTGGATCATCGGTCACAGCCAGACGGTTCTCGTACAGATAGCTAAGTCCGATATACCCCAGAGTAAATTCAGGATCCAACTCGATGGCCTTATTGGCCCACTCCAGCGCCTGTTGGAAATCCTTTTCATCCTTGGTGCGCATGTATTTTGTTTCTGCAAAGTGGCGGGCCTTCAGATAGTAATCATACGCTCGCACATCCTTTGGATAGCTCGATCGGATCGCCTGGTTCGTCCGTTCCGAAAGAGTCACTTCGAGTGCATAAGCGATAGCTTCAGATACATCGTCCTGAATCGAAAAAACGTCTTCCAGCTCTCTGTCGTAATCATTGGCCCAGAGGTGAAAACCGTCAGCGGCTTTGATGAGCTGTGCTGAAACCCTCAGCCGATTTCCTGATTTTCTAACGCTCCCCTCCAGAATGTGAGAAACACCCAGTTCCTGACCGATCTGCTGGATGGTTTTTGGGGAATTCTTGTACAGCATGACCGATGTACGGGCAATGACCTTGAGGTCTTGGATCCTCGTGAGATTTGTGATAAGCTGTTCCGTCATCCCATCACAAAAATATTCCTGATCTTTTCGCTCGCTCAAATCTTCAAAAGGCAGGACAGCTATCGACGGTTTCCCCTCCAGTGAAGCCAAACTTCCATTGTTGAGGATCAAACGCCAGAAAACAAGAGCAAGGATCATCACAGAAAGAAAAGCGAATACTGGGACGGTAATTCTCTTGAGTCTCATTTTTGTTTTGCTCTCAGACTTCATTTGAGGCGCATCTTCCGTCATCTCATACCTTTTGGACGCCGCTATCGAATCAATGCTTTTCAATTCGCTGAGGATCTCTGCAGCGGATTGGAATCTCTTCTCTTTATCCTTCTCCAAGCACCTGAGAATGAGCGCGTTCAAACCTTCCGGAATATCCGGCTCGATCTCTCTCGGCTCTCGGGGAGTCTCATTCCTGTGTTTCAATGCCAGTGAAAGGGCCGAATCGGCTTTGAATGGCAGCTGTCCTGTCACCATCTCATACAGCATAACTCCCACAGAGTAAATATCGGACCGGCTGTCTGTCTCGAGTGCATCGGCTTGCTCTGGAGATAAATACTCTGGAGTGCCAAAGATCATGCCCGGTTTTGTCATGCCCTCAGATCCTATCGACCTCGCAATCCCGAAGTCCATGATTCGGGCATTTCCCTCTCGGTCGATCATGATGTTGCCGGGTTTTAAGTCCCGATGCACAATGCCCTGCGTGTGTGCTTCATCTAGCCCTTCACATATCTGCCTGCCGATCGCTACAGTGGTGTTGGTGGACAGCCGCCTCGATCGCATGATAAAGCTTTTGAGATCTTCACCAGGAACATATTCCATAGTGATATAGTAGTGTCCTTCCGATTCACCCAGGTCATACATTTGACAAACATTTTTATGCCTGATCATCCGCGCCAGTTTCAGTTCGTTTCTGAATCGTTCGATCGTACGCTCTTCAGCAGCGACCTCAGGATTGATGATCTTTAAGGCCACTTCTTCTTTGATTTTTGTGTCTTCGACCCGATAGACACTCCCCATTCCCCCTCGACCAAGCTTCTCTATGATCTCGTATCTGTCGGCAAAAATTTGCCCACGAATCAATCCGTCGCCGGGGGTTTCTAAAGTTTTCGTGACAGATGAATCCGGGCGATCGGGAGATTCAGTTGAGACCAGTCTTTCCCCGCATTCCCCGCAAAAATGTTGTCTTTCCGGATTCTCAGAGTGACATTTTGGACATTTCATCTTTCCGTGTCCTTTTGCTCGGCGAGAACTAGGATAATCCTTGGAGTTGCGCGTGTCAAACAGAAATGGATTCTCGATTTGATACAAATTTTTCCTGCACGGTAACCACATAAAAAAAATCTTTCATCATGCTCAAAAATGGTGCAAAATATGGGGATAATGAACAAAGGGATCTCCAAAAAATTCCCTTCATATCCTGATAAATACCAACGAGGAGGAGAAAAACCATGAGAAAAATCAGTCTGTGGCTTTGCGTAATTATTCTTTTCCTTTCTTTCACCGGATGGAGCGAGGATGCAAAAGAAGAAAGCTCTACCCTGATGAATGCGGATACATTTTCCGGACTCAAACTCCGAAATATCGGACCGGCGCTGATGTCGGGACGGATCAGCGACATCGCCATCCATCCCGAAGATCCGAGCATCTGGTATGTGGCCGTGGGATCCGGGAGTGTTTGGAAAACAGTGAATGCCGGAACAACCTGGACGACGATATTCGATGAACAGCCATCCTATTCTATCGGATGTGTCACGATCGATGCCAACAATCCGGATGTCATATGGATCGGAACCGGGGAAAACGTCAGCGGCCGCCATGTCGGTTGGGGGGATGGTGTGTATAAAAGTCTGAACGGCGGTAAGACCTGGTCGAACATGGGACTCAGAGAATCCGAACACATCTCAAAAATCATCGTAGACCCCGAAGATTCCGGCACGATCTACGTCGCGTCCGAAGGGCCGCTCTGGTCGCCGGGAGGAGAGCGCGGCCTTTATAAAAGCGTAGACGGAGGCAAAACCTGGGAAATTTCCCTCGAGATCAGCAAGGATACGGGGGTGACATCTGTGGAGATGGATCCTTCGAACCCGGATATTCTTTATGCCGCAGCCTATCAGCGGCGTCGGAGTGTGGCGGCCTTCATGGGTGGCGGCCCTGAATCCGGCATCTACAAAAGCGAAGATGCGGGCCGATCTTGGAGGAAACTGTCGGTGGGGCTTCCCAAAGGCGAAATGGGTAAGATCGGGCTGGCCATCTCTCCGATCCAACCGAATGTAGTTTACGCCACGATAGAGGCGAATCGGGACGAGAAAGGATTCTACCGATCCACAAATAGAGGTGAGAGCTGGGAAAAACGCAGCAGCTACACCAGCGGCGGTACCGGCCCCCACTATTACCAGGAGATATTCGCTGATCCTCACAAATTCGACCGCGTCTACCAGGTCGATGTCTGGTTGAATGTGACCGAAGACGGCGGAA
>JASFEP010000379.1:0-4392 GCA_050124775.1 Candidatus Aminicenantota bacterium | reverse complement strand
GAGCTTAATTTTGAAAGGGTCAAGAGGTCGGCAGAGAAAATTCTCGAATTAGATCCGAGTGAGGGTAACGGTTACAACATGCTGGCGTATGCGAACGTGTTCTTGCACGATCCGCAGTCCGCGATTTTAGCTTCAAAAAAATACATCGCTGTCCATCCGGATGTCGCCAACTCCTACCATTCAGTCTGGGAAACTCATGCCATGCTCGGCCTTCATGACGAAGCCATCGGTTTCATGGATGAAGCGTACACAAATATCCCCAGTTATACCGCTTCGTTCTATTGGAAAGGGATCTCTCACCTCATGAATAACGATGCCGATAAGGCCCGGGAAGAATTCCGAAAGTGGGCGGATCGAAACCCAAATTCAATCAGTGCCATTGCCAAAGACAAGGTTCTGTCCTATATCGTCGAGGGAAAATATTCAAAGGCAGAAGCAGAAATCCGTCAGACGCTAGTCACTCTCGAAAGCAATGAAGCCATTCGATCTCAAATCTACGGATATGAAAATCTGGGGAAAATCCTATCCCTTCGACGAAAATATGACGAGGCCGTCGCTGAATTTGAAAAGGCCGAAAAAATATCCGGAGAGCTCTATCGGGAGGACTTCAATCCGCATTCGGTCTACGCCCGATATCTGAGGGGACTCGTTTATATCGAGAAGACTGATTATCAGGCAGCGCAAACGCAAGCCGAAATTCTGCTCCGCACGATTAAGACCGGCAAGTATAATCTTCTGCATAAGAACTACTATCATTTCCTGGTTGGAGCCCTCTATTCAGCCGAAGAGAATAGGGAGGCCGCAGAGGCTGAATTCGATCAAATCCACGGAATGACTAAATTGGCTTCGCCGCTCTATCAAAAATGTAGGGCAGACCTTTACGAAGTCGAGGGAGATACCGATAAAGCCATCGAACACCTGAATCGTTCATTCGCGCGTTGGTTGCTTATAAGCCCGCCCAATCGGTCAAACAACATCATCGAATTTTTCGGCATTCGGAGTAAACTCGATTATTCGATCGCCCGACTTTATGAGAAAGCGGGCGACACAGCCAAAGCCATAGAACATTATGAGAAATTCCTTACTCTCTGGAAAGATGCCGATCCCGACCTGCCTGAAATCGACGATGCCAGAAAGAGTTTGGCGGGTTTGAAGAGCCATTGAACGAACGACGCGAAATATATACATTATGGGGCATGATATGTGCAGCGCCGTATACTTCAAATAAGCACTCTATTTTTAAACGCAGGACTTTTGTCCATCAATAACCGCTGTTTTTTGAGCCACATACTCTATACAGAATAATAGACGATGAAAACTTTAGAAATTACAATAAATGATTGGGTTTTGATGTAACTGCATCAAAATTAGTGAAAGAAGGACAAATGAAAAAAAGAATTCTACTCTTTTTATTTGTTATTACTTTGTTTATTTCGTTTATCCAGGTTTCCTGTCAGAAAGAAGAAGACAAACGAAAGGAAAAGACCTATGAAGTGGATGAATTGATTGGGAAAAATATTGATGCCAGAGGCGGGTATGAGAAATTAAAAGCTGTCAAATCACTGAAAATAACCGCAAAATATATACAGGGAAGCAGGGAAACACCGTTAATCTTAAGCATAAAACGCCCAAATTTTATCTACGGAGAGATGCTTTTTCCGACCAGCCCCATGATCTGCGGATATGACGGTAAAACAGCCTGGTGGTTTAACCGGGGCCAACTTTCTGAGCCTCAAACACTCACCGCAGAAGAAGCCCTCATTTTTACAAGATACGCGGATTTCGGAGATTTGTTTGTGGATTATGAGAAGAAGGGGCAAAAAATCGAATGGATCGGCATCGAAGATTTGGACGGCCAAAAGGGCCATAAGCTCAAAATCACATCGCAAAACAGCATCATTCGCTATGTCTATCTGGATGCCGAAAATTTTCTTATCGTCAAAGAATCTTATAAAAGCAAAAATAAAAAAGAATTCGGCCTGGAAGTTATTTATAAAGATTTTAGAGCGATCGACGGAGTTATGTTTCCTTTTTTTCATGACATCACGGGAGAGCAAACGATCATTGAACGCATTGAAATGAATGTAGATATCGATGATTCAATCTTTAAAATCCCCCAAAAGGCAGGCCAGACGGATCAGCTGAGTGTTTCTGCGTTTGTCCGGGAACTGGACTCTTATCTTAAAAAAAATACCGAAGAGGATTTATTTTCGGGAGTTGTACTCGTCGCTCACAAAGGACAGCCGATCTTTAAAAAGGCCTACGGGATGGCGGATAGAGAGCGTAATATTTCCAATCAGGTGAATACCAAATTTTGTATTGGTTCCATGAACAAGATGTTTACGGCCGTTGCGATCGCTCGACTTATCGAGCAGGGAAAGCTGTCTTATGACGACTTGATCGGAAAATATCTGGGAGAAGAATGGATTCTATCCGAGGTGGGTGAACAAGTAAAAATTGCTCATCTTCTTTCTCATACTTCGGGAATCGCCGAGTATCTAACCGACGAATTCTTTATTTCCTCAGCAGAAACATATCGAACATTGGAGGATTACAAGCCCATTATAAAAAATTTATCTATAACCTTTGAACCGGGAACGCGATGGGAATATTGCAATACCGGTTTTATTCTTCTTGGCGCGATTATCGAGAAAATCACTGGAAAGGACTATTTGGAGTATTTAAAAGAACACATTTATGACCCTGCGGATATGGATAGCACAATTGTCTTCGACCCGAATGAGACTTCATCGAATTTGGCAATGGGTTACGAGAAAGTCCAGGAAGAGGGAAAGGCCTTTTGGAGAAAAACTGCTTATGCCGGGAAAATCAAAGGATCTCCAGCCGGGGGTGGATTTTCTACGGTTGATGATTTGCTGAAGTTTTCCGAAGCTCTCAGGTCGAATCTCTTGATCAACTCCGAGACAAAGGAGCTCCTCATGTCGGTAAAGGCCAGCACAAGATCCATAGATTATGGATACGGATTCATCATTGAAAACAGCAGAAAATTCGGACGAGTTGTCGGTCATGGGGGTGCGGCATTCGGTGTAAGCGCGAATTTTCGTATGTTTGTCGATAGAGGATACACAATGATCATATTATCGAACTTCAGTGAAGCGAGCCTTCCTGTCAGCAGAAAAATCAGGAGTTTGTTACCTCTTGAATAAAAAACTCTGTCAATGGCATGAAGCCAAAATCAATACTGTCGCGAAGTTTATTATTATGCGCCTTTTCAATATTATTAGATTTATATAAGAAGGCCGCATTACAAATAAATTTTGAACTGTATCTAAAATTCATCTTCATCCGGTTCCCAGAGAAAACGGTCGAGATCGATTTTGTCTTTTTCATCAAAAACAATCCCTTCCCCCTCAAGCAATATTTTTTGTTTTTCATACCCTGCACCCGGTTTAAGGGAAATCATCCCTTTTCGATTCACAACCCTGTGCCAGGGCAATCCTTCCTTTTGTGAGCATGAGTGAAGAATCCACACCACTCTCCGGACTGAGGAATAAAGCCCAGCCAAAAAAGCGATCTGGCCATAAGTGGCCACTTTGCCCCGGGGGATGCCCTTGATCAGTCTAATGACTTCAGAAGTAAAATCCATAATTACAAAGTCTGATCATTTGTAGAACTGATATTGCCGTCTGAGAAATCCGACGAATCCGCGAGAGCAGCGCTCATAACCATATGGATCAACTGAGAGCGAGACTTGATATCGAGCTTCATAAAGATGTTTGATATATGTTTTTTTACAGTGAATATAGAGATAAACAGTTCGTCTTTTATTTCATCGTTCGCCTTGCCCTCGAGAATCAAATCCGCAATTTCAATTTCCCTTTTTGAAAGCCCGTAATTCTCATAGAATCTCTGTATTTTTTCTTTGGTTTTAGGTTTGTCCAAGATGTGGCTTCCCCTCTCTTTCAGGAGGATTGCAAGGAAGGGGACGGGAATGACATTTAAAAGCAGAAGATTAATTGCCGATAACATTATCCACACAGGGAGGGGCAAAATCCACAGCAAAAGCAAATACATAAAGAAGAGTGTGTATACGACGCTGAATATTCGTATGGTTCGGGTTTCTGATTTGCCCCGTAGATTTTTGGCACCCGCAAAAAGCTGCAAACTGGCTATTAGCGATACGATCGACAATAGGGACACAAAAATTTTGTGAACCAGAAGAAAAGGTGAGATTTCTGATGCGGAAGAGTAGTTCGCTAATGCAAATCCATAGGCCAACGATGCAATGATGATTATGGAAACTATGAGATTTTTTTCGAATCTCCCGATGGTTTTATCTACGAGGCTTTTCGTCAACACAAGATAATAGAAAGTCATCAGAGCAAAAAGGAAGAACCCAGCGATGTTCACCCCTATCACGATTATCACTCT
>JASFEP010000378.1:0-4415 GCA_050124775.1 Candidatus Aminicenantota bacterium | reverse complement strand
CGGATTGTTGTAATCCAAAGAGATATCCGGAGATTCCAAAGCGGTTCGCATAACCGAACATGTTCAGAAACTGGACCTGTCCTCCGATCTCGAGAGAACTGTAGTTGCCGGACTCAACCTCATCGCCAGATTTTGCGTATGATGGGCCCTTAATTTGGTAACGGAGGCCATAGTTCACTTCGACATCTTTCTTTTCGATGAGGTCGACCACGAGGTCTTGAATTTCAGGGTTCTCTTCAGATTCGACGGCCTGAATGTCGACCGATTGATACACACGGGTGTCGAAGAGACGTTTCCGGCTTCGTGCGATCTCTGATGGGAGAATAAGGTCTCCCTCTTTGAGTGTCATGGCGTTTCTCACGACAGACTCATGAGTTTTTCCAGGATGCGCAAGCCTGATTTTCCCGACACGCGGCTGGATATTTTTCGCTACATCGAATGTGATAGAAACTTCATCCTCTGTGGGCTCGAGAATACCTGTCACCTGCACTTTGGGATATCCTTGATTTCTATAAAAACGGTTTAACTCAGAGCGGTCATGGATGTATTCCGCGATCCGGAACGGTTGACCCACTTTTAATTGGAGATCAGGAGCATTCGGCCCTCTTGCATCTGACAATTCTTGAGGCCAGGTAATGTCTGAAACAGAAGAAAGAACTCCTTCTGCGACAGGTATAGTCACGAAATATTCTCTGTTTTGCTCATTGTATTCCGTTTCAGTGGGTCGGACTTCGATCTGGAGGTAGCCCTCCGAAGCATATCGGACGCGAAGAGTGTTTCTCAGGTACGAAGCATTTCCATCGATCATCTCGAAGAAGCCAGGCTTTGAAGGAGATGGAAGTGCCTCGGAGAGCTCTTCATCCGATAGAATCTCGTTCCCCTCAAACTGAAGGACCAATCCCCGGCCTTGTGGCCCTTTTTTTATTTGTAATTCGACTATGATCTCTTCATCGTTCTCTGTTTTGCTTACTTCCACTTGGGAAATGTAAAATTTTTGAGCTTTTAAAGCATATCCAGTATTTTTTCGGAGTGTTTCAGCTAAAATATCTGCCGGTGTTGTTGAATCCCATCGGGCTTCGATATCCTTTCGTATTTTCCCTTTTATTTGATCCCCTTTCCAAACGATAGAGATTCGTTTCCCAGATTCGATATAGTAAGTGACATCTGTCTGCTCCGATCCAGAAGGCGTTGCCTCGAACTCGACTCGAGCGCTAAGATAACCGAGTTTTATCAGCCTTGTCCGGATCTTCTCGGCCCCCTGTAACGCTTTCCAGTGATCGTACCTATTCCCCGGCTTGATTTTCACAAGTTTTCGGAGCTCTTTGTCGGCAATAGGCGAAGATCCCTCGAAAGACAGTTGATCGATGCGCAATGGCTTTCGCTTAGCTTCGCTGCTTTCTAATTTTTTTTGAAAATTCAGTCCCAGGCGGTGATTCGCTTCCAACAGCCTTCTGCCATCATCTTCTCCTATGTAACGCAACTGGATGGGTAATTCTTTCGGTAAATATCCCAGCACGCCGCGGCGTCGAGTGCCTCCCAGATCCTCCGAATAGATCACATAGATATTTGGAAGGACTTCTTTGCCAAGACTGAACCAGGTGGTCGGGTCTTTGTCGTGGCTGAAAAATGACTGATCGGGAGAGATATCGATGTATACGCTCTCTCCCACACCCTTCTGTAAAACATCTCCCAGTGCTCCTGCCAATCCCTCTACGGCCACTGTTCCTGCCTCCGATGCGGCGGATTGGGCTGTGCGTCCTGTCATAATGAGCATCACGAGGTCTCCCTGGGTGAGGTCGGACCGGTAGGGGGCTTGGAGCTGTGTCTGGAGATTGTCAAGCTGTCCCTGGACTCTCAGTTCGATGAAAACTCCGCTAATTCTTGTGAAGCCGCCTATGTCCAGTTCCAGTTGATTCTGGGGAAAATTGTTTAGAATTATTCGGCCTTCATTTATCTGGATACGGGCTCGCCTAAGCTGGAGTGATCCTCCGCTCCTGATACTGATACTTCCTTTGAGTTCTGGATTCGAAAGACTGCCTGAAACCGATAAAGCGCCTTCTGCAGATAGTCGGGCCAGACGATTTTCGATGCGGAGGTCCTGAATCTCGGTTGTCACATTTAGAGAGATGAGGTCTAACAAAGACGTTTTTCCCTCAAGAAGCTTGAGCTGTCGATCGAGCTGTGATAGAGATTCAGTGGTCGCATCCATTTCTTGCTTGAATAAAATACGGGGTATGATAATGTCTCCCCTAATTGTATAACCGTTACTGTCTCCTTGAAGCCGTGCCTCGCCGGAAATGACAGAGTATGTGTCCTTTGAAAGTGTGAGCGGAGCCCTGTCGATGGTGAATGTCATATTCGCTATCGGTAGTTTCCCGAACCCATCGAGCACCAATTCTCCAGATCCCTTGATGTTTCCCGAACTGATCTGCCCGTAGAGTTCGGTGATTTCAAGTGTTTGTCCCTGGGCTTTCAATTGAACTTGAATCTGTGAGATGGTAAGTGGAGGATCCTTCATTCTCGCTCTTCCTCCGCTTATCGATGACTGTCCCTGAATGGACCCGTCCCTGTGCCTGAATTCAAGAGCGATATCTGTTGAGCCTGAGAATGAGATCTCGGATAAGGAGAGAAGTTCACTCACTACACCGGTATCAAGCCGTCCGTTGATCTGAATATCCCAATCAGGGGGGGAGGCCGCTGTAGAGATCTCGAAAGTAATGTCCACGTCCGTCCCGTTCCCTACGAGGTGGATGGGGGAATGGGAGAAGTGCCCTTGTCTAAAGGTCCAATCGAAAGGACTCTGGAGAGAAATCGGAGAAGCGACTTTCTGGATGGACATATTTGTGACCTCCCCGTTTCCATTCAGAGAGGATAAGGAGAGTTCTTTTGCCGAAAGAGATCCTTCTCCGTTCAGAATAGCAGAAGGCCGAGATGATTCATTTTGATTCCCGAGCAGTACACCCACATCCAGTTGATTGAACTCAAACGCTATCTGACTGTCATCCCCAGAGCCCGGTAGGGAGAAATGGCCATTGGCCTCAAGTTCGCCGCTGAGGACTTTCAAAGAAAATGTCTCAAGACGGATTTGTTTCTCGTCTCCTTTCAACAGGAAAGTAAAGTTATCCCAATCGATTCCCCTCCAATTCCCTTCACCTCCAGTTATAGACATTTCCCCTAGGGGATGCGGTCGCGTTGGTGTTCCCTTGATTTGGAGCTGAAGTTTAGCAAAGCCGTTTAGTTCAAGTCCGGAGATAAGTAAGGGCAAAAAATTCAGTTCAAGCCTTCCATCCATAGTCAGGTCCATCTCTCCATTTGAATCGAGAGGCAGGAGGCCTTCCAAGGACAAATAACCGTAAATCCCTTGATAGGAAAAATCGTTTATACGGAGAGACGAAAGATCTCCATCGATGGAAAAGGAGTTTATGGTCCAGCTTCGATTGTCGGATGTCCCCTTAATTTCTCCGATGTCAGCAGAATATTTAAGATTGGAGAAGTCCTTCAGGGAGAGATCGAGATTGATGAGACCGCTCGCAGATAGGTCTTCAAACACAGAGAGAGTGGGGATTGCAGAGAGCAGGGCAGTGTAAGGCAGAGACCGAAGATCAAGCTCTGCATGAAGGGGGAAAGATCCAGAGAGATCGCAGAATCCTGTGAGGAAAGGCTCTGGCCCGGATCCCTTGAATTCGATTCGGCCCATCTCGAGTCGCAAACCCAGTGAGTATGTGGGGAGAGTAACTCCATTCAAAGTCATATCTTCCAGGTTAATGTCGAGACGGCCCTGAGGGGATTGTGCCGTTCCACTCAAGTCTCCATCCAGGGAAAGAACTCCATCCAGGTTTCCCCATATGTCCGGAAGTTCAACGATTTCTTGAATGGGAATGCCGAATGCGGACAACTGTCCCTTGATTTCTCCGGAATCGGTTAGGTAAGATCCGGAAGCTGTAAGGTTGCCCCCTCCTATATCAGTTCTCAATTGTTCGACAAAGATCGTTTGTCCCTTCTTTTGGACATCGAGAATGACGGAAAATGTCTGCGATGGCATTTTTTGATTTTGGAATTGTGCTCTCAAATTCATAGACCCGACCGGATTTGAGGAAGGGCCTGTAACGTCGATAGACCCATCGGCAGATAAAGAGTACCCGAATCGTTCCGAATAATGGGATAAATCGAACGATTCCATTTCAGCCGAGAGGTCCCATTCTTTCGTCGTTTCCCCCAGCGGAATTTTCCCTTGGATTTTTAGGCTGCCCGGGTCAGATTTGACAACAGCAGAGCGAACGTGAAGGGTGTTTTGTTTCCATTCAAGGTCTGCCATCACGCTCATCTTTTGGGAGTTCGATTGAATATCGTCTGATCTCACTGATGCGGATGCGGACAGATCGTTGTAACCGCCTGTCAAATTGGCGGAAATGTTC
>JASFEP010000377.1:0-4452 GCA_050124775.1 Candidatus Aminicenantota bacterium | reverse complement strand
ATCTTTTCATCCCCAGCGATCTCAGGCTTCAAGAGTTTGATGGCCACGTCTTCATGGATCTCATTGTCGAGGGCTTTGTATACCTTTCCCATGCCGCCCTTGCCAAGTTCTTCTATAATCTCGTAACGGTCGGCAAATAGAGTTCCCTTGGCAAGATCTTCAACCGGCGTTAGGAGAGTTTTCGTGAAGGACGCCTGATCGTGCTCATCCGAAGAGAGCGGCGTTGCACATTTACTGCAATATATACTATCGTCAGGATTTTCGCTTTTGCATTTAGGACATTTGATTGCCATTTCTTCCCCAGCTTTGTTGAGAAAAGGATATAAATTTGTTCAGCAAGAGTCAAGCGGATTATCGAAGATGGGAGGCAGATCAATAGTAATGTAGGGTACATTCCCCGAACGTACCGTTTAGTAAACGGTCCCTACACTGAGAAAGGCTCCAGAAATCCTCTTGACAATGAATTTTCCCAAATGATATTATCGCCCCAGGAAGTCAGCAGATGGTAAATCGAGCAAATTAAGATATTTGTAGATTATAAATTCATATTGGAGGGGCAATATGAAGAGGCTCTCGGTTGTATTGATGGTGCTTTTTGTCCTTAGCATCTCTCTGTGTTATTCCCAGGAACAGACAGGAATCCTCGTCGGTGTGGTTACAGATACGGATGGCGCCTTTCTTCCGGGTGTTACGGTCGAAGCAAGAAGCCCGGCGCAGCCGGGAGTGGCTGCAGACGTCACAGATAAGGAAGGACGGTTTCGCCTTCTCGGCCTGACTCCAGGGACCTATTCGATCACGTTCTCTCTTCCCGGATTCAACACATTGAAACGGGAGCGCATTCTCGTCCGTTTGGGCCGCACCTTCAATCTTGAGGTCACGCTCAAACAATCGACCGTTGAAGAGGAAATCACTGTTGTGGGAGAGTCCCCGGTCGTGGATATCAAAAAAAGCGGATCGATCGTCAACTATGGTAAAGAAATGATTTTTAAACTCCCTGTGGGGAGAGATTTTACATCGATCATAGCCATTACAGCGGGCGTCAATGACGAGGCGATCGGGGGCGGTACGATGATAGATGGCGCCAGCAGTTCCGAGAATATGTATTTTGTCGACGGAGTGGACACCACAAGCATGTACACAGGAGATTCTTCACAGCGCGTTCTCATGGAATTTGTGGAGGAGGTCCAGGTCAAGACCTCCGGATACGAAGCCGAACACGGCGGTTCCATGGGAGGTGTTATCAACGTTATCACCCGCTCTGGCGGAAACGAGTTCCACGGAGAAGTGACAGGTTACTTTAGCGGTAATAAGCTTCAGGCTCTCCCCGGGAGCACGCACTACCAAGTTCTGCGCATCAACCCCATTGATGATACGACTGCCGAATACCTTAACTATCCCGAGGATAACTGGACACAGTATGAGTTTGGATTGGGTTTAGGAGGGTATTTTATCAAAGACAAATTATGGTTCTTCGGAAGCTTCATGCCCCGATTCACTGATATAGAAAGAACCGTCGAGTTTTTAAGCGACGGAAGCATATACACGGCAAGCCAAACGCAAAGGAGTTATTTTGCTCAAGCCAAACTCACCGCACAGTTAGGTGGATTACGTTTAAGCGCCAGTTATATCAACGATTACTACAAATGGAGCGGTGCGATACCCGCATTGGATGGCACATCTTCAACGCCATCCGAATATCCCTATCCCGAGTATGGATACAACTTTCCCGGATACACGATCGGAGGAAGAATCGATTGGATTATATCTGACAATCTGTTCATGGGTTTTAATGGCGGTTATTTTCATGTCAACACGCACCAGGTCAAAGAACCTGAAGGACCCCGTTACTACTTTTTGAGGTCAAATATCGGAATCGGTGCGGAAGAAGAGTATCCACGAGGCTGGTATAATTACAGCTTTTCGGATGGCTTCCAGACCATAAAGGATATCCAGGAGAGGTATGTGGCAAACTTCGACACGACCCTCTTCGTCGACCTTGCAGGAGAACATGTCTTCAAGGCCGGAGTCCAAGCGGTCCGTCTCGCTCAGGATGTCCATGATGGTTATGCGTATGATTACAACAGGTTTTATTGGGGATTAGACTATATTTCGTTCTTCGGATTGGGTACTGTTGAAACAGAGTACGGTTACATGGAGGCTCGGGAGCCTTATGGAACGATCGCCGATTTTCGAAGCGACCGCATTGCTATTTTCTTGCAGGACAGCTGGACGATTTCGAATCGGTTCACCTTGAATTTGGGTATCCGTGCTGAAAAGGAAGACATTCCCTCATTCAGCGATCTTCCTGAGTATCAGGATTCTCCGATCGACTTCGACTTTAAAGACAAAATCGCTCCACGAATCGGATTCGCCTGGGATATCTTCGGCGACAATTCCACAAAGATCTTTGGAAGCTACGGGCTTTACTATGACGTTATGAAGATGGAAATAGCCCTGCTCTCTTACGGGGGATGGAAATGGCATTCTCATTATTACGATATCAGAACGCTGGACTGGCGAGTGGCAGAAACAACACACCCCGATCTGAGTTTAGCACCTGACTTTGAATTCATCGAGACGATCGATTATTTTCAGCCCTCTTTCGACACAACTCAGCCGGATATGAAACCCTACAGCAAGGTCGAATATTCCTTGGGCATTCAGAGAAAATTGGGGGAGGATATATCACTGACAGTTCGTTATCTCTATAACAACATCCTCTGGGCCATTGAAGACCTGGGAATCGATACTCCTCAAGGGAGGATCTACTATAATGCCAATCCTGGCTCCGATTGGGTGAATGAGCTTTATCGTGCCAACGGTTACCCTGATTGTCCGAAACCGAAAAGGAGATACCATGGATTGAATATCGGAATCGATAAACGCTTCAGCAACAGCTGGATGGGTGGTTTTCATTATACCTGGAGCGATCTCTGGGGAAACTTCGGAGGTTTAGCAAGTCCCGATGAGTTCGGCCGGAAAAGTCCCAATGTCGAGAGATATTTTGATACTTGGTTCATGCATCGCGACCAGAATATGAACGAGTCGACCGGTAAGCTGGCCACCGACAGGCCTCACCAGTTCAAGCTCTATGGAAGTTATACGTTCGATTGGGGACTGACTGCCGGATTTTATTCCTATGCGATGAGTGGGACACCTGTTTCACGCATAGCGGTAATTAGCGGCGCCCGTATATTTTATCCGGAGGGGCGATTCTCCGATGGCCGGACTCCCTTCCTGACAAGGACGGATCTTTACGTCGAGTACAACCTGAACCTTGGCGGACAATACGCATTACAGTTCAACATCAATGTGAGCAATCTGTTCAATCAGAGAATTGCGCAGAGCAGATTTCCCACTTACAACCGCCAGAATGTCTACCTCGATGATGAAACACTTCTAGCTGGATTCGATTATAAGGAAGAGATCGCAAAGGCCGGAGTTCAGCTCGATCCCCAGTTTTTGATGGATTTTATGTATACCGACGGAATCGACATCCGCCTGGGTGTTAAGTTTATTTTTTAATTCTGTCGACTTTATCCTTTAATCAAGTCATCCCTTGCTCTGCTCAATTCGTGAATACAGGACAGTCATACATTGCTAAGAAAATCATGTAAATTTTCGTTATAAGAGTCAAATGGAATGTCGGATGAGCTTCGGAATTTTCTTGACAGGGAATTTTCCCTAATGATATTATCGTCACAACAAGTCAGATTTGGGAAAATTGAGTGAATCATAAGATAGTTGTGTTGTGAATCCATACAGGAGGGGGGATATGAAAAAAATCTCAGTCATTTTGATGACGTTTTTTGTTCTTAGCATTTGCCTTGGAAATGCACAGGAACAGACGGGGATCCTCGTCGGTGTGGTTTCAGACACAGATAGTGCTTTTCTTCCTGGTGTTACTGTCGAGGCCAGAAGTCCTGCGCAGCCTGGAGTGGCCGCCGACATCACAGATGAGCTCGGGCGTTTTCGTCTCCTCGGCTTAACTCCCGGAACATATTCGATAACTTTCAAGCTGCCGGGATTTAAGACCTTAAAGCGTGAAGGCATACTCGTCCGTTTAGGCAGAACTTTTAATCTTGAGGTCACTCTTGAACAAGCCACAATGGAAGAGGAGGTGACCGTCGTTGGAGAATCTCCTGTTGTTGACTTAAAGAAAAGCGGAACAACGTTCAATTTCGGCAAAGAAATGATCACTAAACTCCCCTCAGGCAGGGATTTTACGTCGGTTATCCACCTGACGACAGGCGTCAATGACGAAGGAGCAATCGGAGGCGGCACCATGATGGACGGCGCCAGTAGTTCGGAGAATATGTACTTTGTGGACGGTGTAGACACGACCAGCATGTACTCTGGAGATACAGCGCAGCGAGTACTCATAGAATTTGTGGAGGAAGTACAGGTCAAATCTTCTGGATACGAAGCAGAGCACGGCGGCTCGATGGGCGG
>JASFEP010000376.1:0-4452 GCA_050124775.1 Candidatus Aminicenantota bacterium | reverse complement strand
ATCTATGATTTTTTTCATGCCGGTATTTGCCCAATTCCTTCTGGGAAGCCATCCGATACAATCGATCTCTTTGGCGCCGGCTTCTTTACACATTTGAATTGCCGCTCGCACTATTTCCGGTTTGGTATAGGTTCCGGGATGGCGGCTTTGTACATTTGGCAGCAGCGCAACCTTTGAATTCTCGGGAACGAATTTTTTCATTCCCCCCAGTGTCTCCACCGCTTTTTTTGTGCTTTCGAAATAGTCTTCACCTTTCACTACGACCATATCGATGTTTTGAGGCTGTAGCTTGATATTTGATGCTAACGTTCCGCTCAAAACAGAGGACACACTGATGGCGGCACTTTTCTGGATGAATTCACGGCGGTTGATTTTCTTCGACATATCTCTCTCCTTAATATGTATTATACAGCCAATATGTTCTTAAGAACACAGATTTTACAAACGATCTCATCCGGCCAATCGGCACCAAAGCTGGCTGCCGGTATTCAATTATTTTTTGATAGTGCATTGAAGGATAATTCCATTTTTCAAGTATTACAGCTTACTTTGCTGCCATCGTAAGTAAACCTTGCATCCATGCTCAGATTGATTATGGATAGAGGAGAGGAATAAAACTCCTCTTCATTGACTCTATATTCATTAGCTGATATGATTTTTCCTCGCCGGAGAGGGAATAATGGCCCTCAGATGCCCAAAATGCCATACCGATAATCCCGCTAGTTTCAAATTCTGCAGTGAGTGTGGAACAAAGCTGGGCCCACCCAAAGACATATCCGTTACCAAAACCCTGAAAACTCCCAGGCCTATAAATATCAGTTAGGAAATAAGAAGTGAAAATTTTCTCTTTATATCGGGATTTTTTCGAATTTCTAGACCAGAAATCCTTTTCAGCTGAAAAATGGAGGACCTATCTTTCTATCTACTATCGACCTCATCGAGAATTCCTTAGAAGTTATTTTATGCATTTTCCTCACTTAAACGCTCATAGCCTTCGACAGAGAGTCAAAGCGATCAAGATTTCGGATTATTCCACAATTAGACATCTTGTCTCAATATGTCCTCCTGAGAAATTAATCAATGAAGCTTACTCGAGGTGTATACACATCACTCCTCCTGCAGAAGAGCCAGATGTGTACTTGTTCATTGGATTCTTTAGCCCGGATGCTTTTGTCATGAACGTTAAGGAAAAGCCTGTTATCTGTTTTGGATTGGAGAGGTTTAAGGATTTTGAGTTGTTGAAAATTCTCTTTGTGCATGAATATGCGCATTTTCTTTTGAATCAAAATCGAGAAGTGGTCTCTGAGGAAAATGAATTCCAATGGTTGATAATCTCTGAGGGGATGGCTGTTTATTTATCACTCAGGGCCTTCCCGAACCGCAAATTATCCGATCATCTTTTGTTCACCAATGACAAGCTGAACTGGTGTCAAAAGAACGAATCCTATATGAGAGAAAAATATTTTTCCAGAAAATTAACTTCTCGAGAGTCAATCAAACTCTACAGACAAGGCGATCCCAATCTTGATATTCCCCCTCATGTAGGGAGATATCTCGGCTTTCGAGCATTACAGAAATATATAGATCATAAAGCGAATAGCGGAATCAAAGACTTGTTCTCGGATAGAGAGAAGGCATTGGCTTTGGAATTATAACGGGCGATGCTTTAGCCGCGTATATGGGTTAAAAACCATTCCGTTTCCTCCAATGAAACTGGATAATTCTCAGATTATTTCGATTTGACACTCTAAAATTTAGGCGATAGTCTACTTAATTAGGAAAACAGCAAATCAATCTTGTGCTGATAGAACGAAGCAAAACCGAAGGATTTCAAATTTTAATGGAATTGACAATTCGGAGTAATTTAGTTATGTAAAAACAAAAAATTGGAGGGAGTAAGTTGAAGAAGAAATTTTCCCTTTCTTTGCTGTTTATTGTGTTGGTTTTGTTTGTCGCACAAGGTGGTTGGCCTCCATCTGATATTCGGTTAGATACAGGAGATGCCCCGGGTGCGAATGATTCTTGGTTTCCGCAGGTCGACACCAATGGCAGCCGTGTCTATGCTGTTTGGAATGATTATAGAAATGGCCTTCAAGACATTTATTTTAACTACTCGACAGATGGCGGCACGACATGGCAGCCCTCGGACATCCGCCTCGATACGGGTGACACACCGGGTGCGAATGAATCGACCAATCCGAAAATGTGCAATAACGGCACAAATGTTTATGTCGTCTGGTATGATGAAAGAAACGGCTTTCGGGATATCTATTTTAACTACTCAACAGACGGCGGCGCCACATGGCAGGCTTCGGACATCCGCCTCGATACGGGGGATACACCGGGCGCGAATTCTTCCCAGGCACCTCAGATCAGCAATAATGGAGACAATATCTATGTTGTCTGGTATGACGGCAGAAATGGTGGCTTCGACATTTACTTGAATTTTTCAACGGATGGAGGCGCCACATGGCAAGCTTCGGACATTCGCCTCGATACGGGTGACACGCCGGGCACGAATTCTTCCTTTGCGCCTCAGCTAGATGTAAGCGGAAATTATATCTATGTCGCTTGGGAAGATTACAGAAACGGCGGGGCCGATATCTATTTTAACTACTCGGCAAATGGCGGGGCTAATTGGCAGGCTTCAGACATTCGTCTCGACACTGGAGACACACCGGGTGCGAGCAATTCAGGGAAAGCTCAAGTCTGCAACAGTGGCTCGAGCGTGTATATCGTTTGGTACGATTTCAGAGATGGGGAAGCCGATATCTATTTCAACTACTCGGCAGATTCCGGAGCCACATGGCAGAGCTCGGACATCCGTCTCGATACAGGAGATCCGGCAGGTGCCACTAATTCATACTCTCCTCAAATTAGCTGTGACGGCACGAATGTTTACGTCGCTTGGTATGACTATAGAAATAATTTGAGGCCTGACATTTATTTCAACTGCTCGACAGATGGCGGATCGAACTGGCTGGTTGAAGCCATTCGGCTGGATACAGGCGACGCTCCGGGAGCGGGTGATTCAATGTCTCCTCAAATCAAAAGTAGTGGTAACAATGTTTATGTCGCTTGGCATGATGGACGGAATGGAGATGATGACATTTATTTCAACTGCTCGACAGATGGAGGCATGACATGGAAAACCCCAGATTCCCGGATCGATACAGGCGATGCTCCCGGAGCTAATGATTCGATCTCTCATCATTTGGCCTGCTTAGAAAACAGCGTCTTTATTATTTGGAGAGATGACAGGAACGGAGAGGACGATATCTACTTCAACACAGCGACAATACCTGGCCCGGATATCAAAGCCAATGGCTCAGATGAACCGATCACGATGCATCGTTCCGATACTCTTTCTATCACTGTGGCCTTCGATTCAGGGACATTCACCGGAGATGACGCAGACTGGTGGCTGGTGGCTCGAACTCCTTTCGGGTGGTACTATTATGATCCGGATTTGGAATGGCAATCCGGCAGGGATGTGACACTTCAAATACCTCTGAGGAATCTTCCGGTCAGAGAAGTTATGCATGTGTCTGGATTGCCAGCAGGGAGCTATACATTCTACTTTGGCGTCGATCTGAATAAAAACGGCCTCATCAACATAAAACAGGCTTATTATGACAGTGTGAAAGTCATCATAAATCCATAGAGCATTCGAAGAAAGTCCTGGATCCCTCGGAGGATTCTGTCCCTGGAGAATTAGAGGCTGCGGTTGCCGGTAAAGGGCACAGAGCCGATCCTGCGTTATCCCCGATTATTACAATCGAAAGTGGCCGCTCGGGAGTGATTTTGGGCACGGCTGCCTGCGTGAATCCCGAACAAGCGCGGGGGAAAGCTCTGGACAAGAGAATGGACATCTTGTCATTCGGCTGCGTCTTGTTTGAGGCGATTACTGGACGACTGGTGTTCAAGGGGGAGACGATATCGGACTCCATCGCAGCTATATTGAAGAACGAACCAGATTGGAATGCCATTCCTAGCACAACGCCGATGAAGGTCCGGGATCTATTGCGGCGATGCCTGCAGAAAAGCACTCATAATCGTCTCCATGACATCGCTCCGCATGAGACAGGGTTCATCATGATCACGGATGAGAGCCAGAGCGAGAAGCCGGCACAGATCAATTTAATTCTCAACTGGGCCGAGGAGCTTAAACGTTTCGTCCAACAGGAAGGCAATTAAAGTTGTATGCTCAACTGAATATCCGAATCAACCACCAAACCGGAGGTTGGGGTTTAGATGTCTTTGTTGAAATAGAGGCCCCTAGGGGATCACTCTGGTTTGAGCTAGATACTGGAAATATGTCTGAAGTGTTTTTAGCTCCCCACGCCATAGAACAACTCGGCTTGACAGTTCCAACATCCGATAAGGGAACGAATGGCTCCAACTCGGATGTTTTTGAGACAACTTTAAACATTGTCGGATTGAAGCCACTGA
>JASFEP010000375.1:0-4471 GCA_050124775.1 Candidatus Aminicenantota bacterium | reverse complement strand
CTCCGGGCCGCATAACCGCACGTCGCCAGAGGCCGGTACCCTCGATCACTCCTGGTTGTGTAAGAACGGGCAACACTCCCGCTTGGATTAGAGAGGACTTTCCTCCTCCGCTCATTCCCAACACAAGAACAAAAGCACGGCCTTCTGAAGATTGGAGGCGCAAGGCATTCAATACATCGCCAACGGCCTTGGTCCGTCCGAAGAAGATAGGAGCGTGTTCGAAATTAAAAACATGAAGGCCGCGGTAAGGTGATCCCTTCTGCCATTGAACAGGCCCAGCTGTGATTTCTTCGCCAGGTTCTTCTTTTGGAAGCCGGCGTTCGATCAGTTTTTTCAGGTGCAATTCGAGTAACTCCTCGAAATTAGCCGAGTTCTCAAAAGGATGGAAGGCAGCGATCAGTGTGCCCTCACTTCTGTCATGGAACCATTTATCGAAAAAAGCGTCCAATGCTTCCTTTTGATTCAACTTTTCAAGGAGAGTATTTTTGTCTTTGAGGCTAACGACTGGGTCGGCGGTTTTGCGGTAAACCAATAGATCAGGTTTTCCCTCGAGGCGATAGGAAGTTACAGCATCCTCGAATTCGAATTCTGTGCCGGATGAATAGTGGCTTCCATCTGCTCTTTTGAATTGGGAGGGAAGGCGAGTGCCGAGCCGCGACCATAGAATCGTGACCATGATATCTGTCTCTGACGGTCTCACGATTTGTTTTTGGAAAGAGGCGGTCGCTAAAAGAGGCTCATGTTCCCAAAATATCGACTCAAGGATGATACGGCCGGAAAACTCGCCCTGCAAACGATCAAGGACACGTTTTGTCAGGGTGCGTTCTTCGACGACATCTCCCGGTGAAGAGATGAAAATACGAAGTGATTTTCGTTTCTCTGTCATGAACCCCTCCCCTTATGAAGAATTATCTAACCCAATAGAGCTATTTATATAATAACTATCAACTGGTTGGTTTTCTGCTGACTATTTCAATTAATAAAATATAACAAAATAAATGTTGAGTCAAATCCAAGTACAGCTATTCATTGTTTGGCTTTTTAACGATAATTGAGGAAATTAGAGTACATATTTGAATAAAGGATTAAAAAAATATGTATTATAGCTACCCCGTGGAAATGATCTACTTCCCCTCCTTCAGCACTAGCTCCATCCCAAGTTGCTGCATAAGACCTAAAGCATCATACTCTTCACTTTAGACGGCAATTTTTCCATAAAGAGGCGATGTATTAAAAAGGATGTTGTGGAAAGATTCAAAATTTTTAATATTGATAACTTTTTCTTTATGTTTTTATATCTTATAATAAAAATAAGAGTTATATTTTGGGGGCGTTTTCATGGATGATAAAAACATCCTCCAGTCCTGGAAAGAGATCTCGTCATATCTGGAGAGATCCGAGCGGACATGCCGGCGCTGGGAGATAGAATTCGGGCTCCCAATTCACCGGATGGACGGATCGCATGGCTCGAGTGTTTTTGCGTACAAAGATGAATTGGATCGCTGGTTGGATGATCTACTCCAAAAGAAAGCAGTTGCCTCAAAAAAATCATTTGTTCGTTCTCCAAAAAAACTTATTATAATTCTGAGCGCTTCAGTCATTGTAGTTTCCTTCCTTGTAATAGTTGTCTGGAAAATGCTATCCACTAAGCCAGGCGTAACCTCCTTTTCCAGCAATCCTACCTTGGCGGTTCTCTACTTCAGGAACAACACTGGAGAAGAAAGCCTCAATTATTTGAGGAAGGGGCTTTGCGACCTTCTGATCAGGGATCTTTCGCAGTCGAAATATTTGAATGTTCTCCCCGAGGATAGGCTCTTCCAAATTCTTCGACGGCTTAAACTTTTGGATACCGAATATTACAACACATCGGATCTTGATCGATTCGCGGAGTTTGCTCAGGTCGATAACATTGTCTTTGGAAATATTGTGAAGTCTGGAGATACATACGGTGTTCACTCGACCTTAAGAAAAATATACTCGAGTGAAAATATTGCTATAGAGAGCGTGGATTGCACAAGCGAAGCTGAATTTTTTTCCCTTGCGGATAAAATCTCAAAAAAGATCAAAGCAGAGCTTATCGTGCCTCCGGACACGATTGTCGGAGACATCGATAAAGAGATGGAAAGTATCACGACAAGCTCCATCGAAGCCTACAGATATTTTATTGAAGCAAGAAAGCTTTACCGTAAAGGTCAATCCTTAGAGAGTGCTGCCTTTCTTGAGCAAGCCGTAAATATCGACCCTGATTTTGCCATGGCCAACAGATTGCTGGCCATGTGTTATGGTAATCTTCCCGGTTATGAAGACAAGTCAACATACTGTATGAAGAAAGCGTTTGAATCCCGCCATCACGTTTCGGAGAGAGAGCGCCTTTTGATCGAAGCCCACTATACCAGGTCTCAAGGAGAAAAAACCTGGGGTAAGGCCATCGAAGCTTTTAATGAGCTCCTCCAGATCTATCCTGATGATTATTACGCAATCGTGCATCTAGGTTCTCTTTACCGCTCTATCGAAGATTGGGGGAGGTGTATTGAAACTCTCCAACAAATAACTCACATTTACTATTTCAGTTCCCATTTTGCCCACCTTAGACGTGCCTTTTGTGCCCGGGGAGATTATGCCGATGCACTAAAACTTGCCAGAAGTATTCCGGTCGATCTATTCCCCTATCAATATCCCTATCAACTCACCCTGAACCTGTTTCTTCATGGCAGACTCGACCTTGCCCTTCACGAGGCGGAAATAATACTAGACCGCAGCGCGGATTGGTATCCAGTTTTGAGATTGAAAGGCGATATTTATCTATTGAAAGACGATTGGGTTCGGGCTGAGGAGTGTTATAAAAGGTGTCTCGAACCGAGAGGTTTGGATAGCAATAGGCTTAGATATCACAATCTTGCGTTGACAAGGTTATCCGCTGTATATCTCTCATCCGGCAAATTCGATGAAGCGATGAATTATATCAAGCAGGGAATCGAAGAAGTGTCTCACCTTGGAGAGAAACGTTGGCTATGTTATTTACATATGAATTTTGCCTATCTCCACTATAAAAAAGGGGATATCGATAGAGCTGCCGAGGAATGCCGGAAAGCGTTGGACAGTGCTTGCGAAAACGTAAGTGTGCGAGGAAAGATCACAGCCCTTCATCTGCTAGGACTTCTTGCTTTGGAGACGAACAAATGGAATGAAGCTCAGATCACTGCAGATGAGATCAAAAATGAAGTTGAGAACTGGCTAAATCCCAACCTGATGAGATATTACCATCATCTGAAGGGGTGCATCGACTTAAAGGAGAATAATCTCGAGGACGCCATCGCAAACTTTGAAAAGACAATTGCGCTATTGCCTTACCAGTACGATCCGGAAGGAGATGAGCATGCGCCTTTTTATGATGCTCTTGCCTTGGCGTTCTACGGGATTAAAGACTTTGAAAATGCCCGGAAGTGGTATGAGAAAATATCAGGACTGACTTCGGGCAGAATTTATTACGGCGATATTTATGCCAAAAGCTTTTTCATGCTGGGAAAGATCTACGAAGAGAAAGGATGGAAAGGCAAAGCCATCGAGAGCTACAAGAAGTTCCTCGATCTTTGGAGCGATGCCGATCCGAATATCCCTAAGCTTGAGGAGGCCAGGCTGCATCTTGCTGCCCTTTCAGACTGACACATTTAACAAAATCTATACAGATCTCGTCGCCGCGTGCTCGGTTTGAGCGATATTTCAATTATCCTTTGCCATCAACTGTCGTAGATAACTGTACCACCGAATACACTCAGATTTAATCATTTATCTGGCTTTCTGCGGACAATTGTGGTCATATCCTGTCATTTCTCTTGGAATCATTGACAGATAGCAAAACTCTCATTTATCTAAGGAGTAAGGGCAAAATACTGGAATACAGTTTAGATAAATGAAGGCGCGGACAAGCCTGCAAAAGGAGGTTAACATGAAGAGATTTCTAAGCTTTAAGTTGTTCGGTCTTGTAGTTTTGCTAACGGTGGTTTTGGTTTTTGTTGGGATTAATCTACTCGATGCACAAGTCCAAATGTCTGGGAAAGGGGGGAAGAAACCGCCCAAATGGGAGTGGAAAGTCGGAATCCCGAATGAGCCTTTGGCTGTATCTTTGGGCTGCAATCTTTACGGCAATCCACATGGAAATCAGGTGCCTCTGAGTTCTACATTTATCACCTATGAAAACAACGATTTTATCGAAGCTAAATTTTGGACATCCGAGGATAATGATACGGGTGAGTTTCATTCTATTTTTTCGCTGAAGATCGAAAACACTGAAAAAGGCCTATCGAATAACCCAGGATATTATTCTGTCGGCTTCCGGGATGTGTGGTTTAGCGGATGCATATCCTATTGTTTCCTTGGTGGAACAGGACCTTGTATGTGTTGGGTTCTACCGAATTACGGCTTATCAGGGGTTGACTGCTGCGTTCCTCTCTGTTGCGGCAAGACCGCTGAG
>JASFEP010000374.1:0-4483 GCA_050124775.1 Candidatus Aminicenantota bacterium | reverse complement strand
CAGATAAAACAGCTCCAGATTTTGCTTTGATCGGCTTTCCAGAAAGGTCGGTCAAAGCAAAATCTGGAGCTGTTTTATCTGAAGAATAAGATATATTTGCGCTTACTGTTATTGCAAAAGCTATCAGAAAAACCATTGCTGCAACTCGTCTCATGACACTCACCTCTAACAAATGTATTTAATTTATAGTAATTATAGTATTTTTCTTGATTTTTTACAATAAATTTCTTTCGATTAAAATGGGGACAGGCTACTTTTTTAATTACCCCTGTAAAAAGTAGCCTGTCCCCTTTTATTACCAGCGGTAGACAAGGGCAGCCCAGGTGAAGCCGGCGCCGAACGCATCCATCACTATGATGTCGCCCTTCTTCAACTTGCCCCCCTTGGCGAGCTCGTCCAACCCCACAGGGATCGTTGCCACCGACATGTTGCCGTACTTGTTGATGTTCACGAAGACTTTCTCCGGCGGAAGTTTGAGGCGCCGCCCCGTGGCATCGATGATCCTGATATTCGCCTGATGGGGGATCAAATAATCCACATCCTCACGAGAGAGGCCGGCTCTCTTCAAAGATTCGACCGCCGCCTCACCCATACGCTTGACTGCATGTTTGAATACTTCGTTTCCCTTCATCTGGAGATAATGCAGGTTTTGATCCACCATCTCATGTGTCACCGGTATGCGCGATCCTCCTCCCGGCAACAAAAGGAGATCTCCCAGGTTCCCATCCGCCCGCCAATAGGACGAAAGCATACCCGAATCATCAAAACTCTCCTCGAGCACCACGGCACCAGCCCCATCGCCGAACAATACACACGTGTTCCTGTCCTCCCAGTTCGTAAATTTCGACAACATCTCAGGGCCGATCAAAAGAATTCGTTTACTCACCCCGCTCAATATCAAGCCTTCGGAAATGATCATCCCATATATAAAAGCCGTACACCCTGCCGATATATCGAAGGCCGGGACATGGTCGGCTTCCAATCCTTTCTGGATCCAACAGGCCGTCGACGGAAAAGGCGTATCCGTCGTATTCGTGGCTACCAATATCAAGTCGATATCTTTGGCCGTCATCCCCGCATCTTCGAGGGCCAAACGTCCCGCCTCGATGCCCAAGTCCGATGTGGCTTGATCGTCAGGAGCGATTCTTCGCTCTTTGATCCCGGTCCTCGTCATGATCCATTCATCCGATGTGTCGACCATCTGTTCAAGGTCGGCATTGGTCAGCACTTTTTCGGGAGTATAGGATCCAGTGCCGACAATTTTGATCTTCCGTTTTTTTTCTTTCGCCATCGCTGTTTTTCTCGTTTTATTTTCTTTTTTCGTTGTGCTCTCTCTGTGCGTTCTTTTGGGCTTTTCTGCCGTATTACACTTGACGGTTTATCCTCTGAGTTCCCCAGGCTCCATTTTTCTCGGTTTAGCCATTAACTCCCTTAAAGCTCTACTTAATAACACACTTAATCCGAATTTGCAATGCCTGTAGGTTTCCATAATAAGGGATAGGTTTCAGTTGGTTTTGCGTTTGATGTGGAGGCTAATTGTTCATATTGGCCAACACATAACAGCGAATTTGAACCGCCCTGAAGATCAAAATCTCAGTTGCGGAATAACAAAAATCAAGCTAGAATTGATAGTCATGTTAGAAAAATCGAACACCTCCCCACCGGTTTCTAGAGCTTTCTTCACGGGCATTCTGCTCCTGCTGCTATTCATTCTGCTCCTGCTCCTCCCCTCCTCCGGATGGACCCAGGTGAAGATCGGACAATACCTGGACGAAGCACCTGTCAGGACGTGGAACAACATCGGCGTCCTCACTGCCCCGGCCATTGGATGGGGGGAAACGCAGTTCACGATCGCCCGTGACAGCTCTGTGGCATTGACCAATCCCGCCCTTCTCAGCAGGCTTCCCAAATTTTCAGTGACTTTGAGCGGATCTGCTTCTCGGGCCACGTTCCTGAAATATTCTTTGATCAACACGGGAGCCGTCACATCGACGGGGGCGATCGATATCGGCATTATCGCCTTGGATTATGTAGGGGCGTCCGTACGTTTCAAAAGATTCACCATAGCGTTGAGTTTTGCGCTGCTGGAATATTACTACCGTCCGGGAGTGCGTGTGGAGAGCGAGTACGAGGGGAATCTGTATCACACATTGGTGTTCAATCAAGACGGTGCGCTGGGGACGATCAATTTTTCATTGGCTTACAAAATAAACGACAGGCTCTCTGCGGGGATCGGAGCCAACTTCATAAGTGGCGACTTCAACAAATCCGTCGACGAACGCTACTACGTAACTGAGATCACACAAGAGGATAAGGATTCGAGCGAATACTCCGGATTTTATATCAACGGTGGCATCGTCTACGATGTATCGGACAGAGTGACTGTGGCGGCCATGGTGCGCACGCCCTACACGAAGAAAGCGGTGAGCGAGAGCCTGATCCGGTATGAATCGGGCTATGTGGAGATCCGGACAGAGGCCAAAGCGGAGGATAACACATACAAGCAACCGCTCGTCGTCGGTGTGGGTGTGAATTATCAGCTGTCGGATAGAATTGTGGTGGCCTCAGATCTGACCTATTTCGACTGGTCGAGCTATTCGGTAAGGTACTTCGAGGAGGAGCTCGACCGGGACTTCAGGGACGTCATCAAAGTGAGCGCCGGGGGTGAATATTGGGGAAGCTTTAATTTATTCGGTAAAGAGTGGCGCTTTCCTCTGAGGCTGGGATTCAATTACGATCCGCAGCCGATGAAAGACCCGACCACCCATTATCTCTATCTTTCGGTGGGAACAGGATTTCGGGTGGGGCGGTTCTCGGTAGATATTTCTGGGATGTTCGGCAAGGAGTATGGGTCTGGCGATAGCCTCAACGCCCAAAAACTCGCCCTCACCCTGAGCTACAGGATATAAAATGGGGACAGGCTACTTTTTATAGGGGTAATTAAAAAAGTAGCCTGTCCCCATTTTGATATGAAGGATCGGCTCGCGGATCTGACCGAAGGTTTGAATATCGGGTAGGGTAATCGAACAGACTGTTTGGGAACTCAGCCCTGCAATGTTGAATAAAAAACGTTTTTATCGAGAAGGATAAAAGGATGACCAAAGCGAAAATCGTCGTTTTTTTTATAACCTTTTTTGTGATCGGTCTGTATCTCACAGCACAGAATCCTTGGTTGAATACGATCGTATGGGTGCAAAAATCTCCTCACAATGTCGAACAAATCAAGACAATGTGCCTCGACATCCTGATGGATTGGGAGGACAAAATTTGGATCGTCGCCTCTCCCGATGATCTTCAAAAATTGAGCGGTGCCGGGATCTCTTATTCCTATGCAGAAGTCGGCAACGATCCTAATGACGACAATACAACCGATGACACGAGAGAATCGGACAGGATAAGCGAAAACAATGATAAAAACACTTACGATGCCAAATCCGAATCTGACAACAGTCTTCATTCAGGCCAAAAACCAGCCTCCTTTCAGACCTCGATCAATGGAGCCTTCCATTCATACAGAGAAGTCGAAACAGAGATTTACGCCCTCGAGGCAGCCTATCCGAACCTGGTCCAGGTGCGTATCATCGGCAATAGCCTCGAGATGCGCAACATCTATGCCCTTAAAATCAGCGATAATGTTCAGGCCGATGAAGATGGCGAGGCAGAGGTTCTCATAACAGGATGCCATCATGCCAGGGAATGGATCTCGGTGGAAGTCCCTCTCTATGTGGCGAAACACCTCGTCGAAAATTATGAGTCCGACTCTCATATCCGAGGCCTTGTGGATCGGGCACAAGTGTGGATCATACCGCTGCTCAATCCTGATGGTTTGGAGTACACCATCCATTTTTACAGGTATTGGCGGAAGAATATGCGCGATAACGGGAATGGCACCTATGGTGTCGACCCCAACCGAAACTATGATTATATGTGGGGCATTGACAACGAGGGATCGAGCCCGGCATCATCCTCTTATGTCTATCGAGGGCCGGCATCTTTTTCGGAACCGGAAACGCAAGCCATAAGAGATCTTTTCGCTGAGAGGGATTTTCAGGTTGCTATCAACTATCACAACTACTCACAGGTGATCATCTACCCGTGGGGATACACCAACGAGCCGTCGGAATTGGACGCTCTGCTCGAAGAGATGGCTGGCGAGATGGCTGCGCGGATGGAAAGTGTGAACGGCCGCGTGTACGGTTATGGCCAGGCAGGCAATCAGCTCTATGTGACAAACGGAGGGGCTGCAGATTGGGCTTTGGGAGTCTATGGGGTCCCGGCTTTTACGATCGAGCTACCCCCCGCCGATCAGCAATTCGGCGGATTCTACAATCCCGAGGAGGACATTCAGTCGATCGTTCGCGAAAATATCCCCGCAATGCTCTACGTCATCGAATGGGCGATCGCAAATTAGGGGACAGGCTACTTTTTTAATTACCCCTGTAAAAAGTAGCCTGTCCCCTTTTCTTAATCGAGGGCCTCGATC
>JASFEP010000373.1:0-4497 GCA_050124775.1 Candidatus Aminicenantota bacterium | reverse complement strand
TCCCCATTTGCCCAGAAAAAAGCTCGAACTCCTTCTTGCAAAATGCGCTCGATTAAGTGATTCGATGTGGCTAATCCCCAGGAGCGGTGACTTTATCACAGAAGGAGTTGATATCGAGATTATCGGAGATGTTCTCTCCCTGTATATCAAAAAGAACCTGGCTAAGCCCTGGAACATCGCGATCAAGAACCTTTATGAAACAATTCTCACATTCCTTTTTGTATGTTTATTCCTTCCCCTGTTTGTCGTCATCGCCATTGCCATCCGTTTGGATTCGAAGGGGCCTGTATTTTATATCCAGGAGAGAATAGGAAAGGGCAAATCCATCTTTAGACTTTTCAAATTCCGCTCGATGTATGTAGATAATGAAATGAGGCTGGTCGCGTACCTTAAGGAGAACCCTCTAGCCAGAAAAGAATGGGACAAATACAAAAAACTCAAGAATCACGATCCCCGTGTGACTCCCATAGGAAAATTTTTGAGAAGATTCAGCCTGGATGAGCTGCCCCAACTGTTCAATGTCCTTCAAGGAAGCATGAGCCTCGTGGGCCCCAGGCCCTACCTCCCCAAAGAGTTGGAAGGCAAAGACACTTTTAAAAGTGTCATCGCGTTGGTCAAACCCGGCATAACGGGTCTTTGGCAGATCAGCGGCAGGTCAGAACTGTCCTTCGCCAAACGCATCTCGCTCGATGAATACTATATCCGTAATTGGTCTGTTTGGCTGGATGTCACGATCCTTTTAAAAAGCCTTAAAGTCTGGCTCTCCCAGAAAGGCGCCTACTGATTCTCTTTTATGAACAATCTAAGAGGCATATGGATTATTCGCGGATTGAGATTGCTGCAAAGGCGAGGCAGTAGCCCATGAAGATGGTGTGAACACCCTCGAATGGGCTGCAACGAAGGCTTTGTTGCGAGATCGGGCCGCCCGAAGGGTAAAAGATGCTGCTGATAAAATATAAAATGTTTATATATGTTAGGGCAGCAGCAGATTTTATGAATAATTCAGAACGAATGGATTATTCACGGACTGAGGTCGCGGCAAAGGCGAGGCAGTAGCCCATGAAGATGGTGTGAACACCCTCGAATGGGCTGCAACGAAGGCTTTGTTGCGAGATCGGGCCGCCCGAAGGGTAAAAGATGCTGCTGATAAAATATAAAATGTTTATATATGTTAGGGCAGCAGCAGATTTTATGAATAATTCAGAAGGAAGAGATATATTAAATTGACAGATACCCACCCCCCCTTCGACCTCCACCAGGGAGAAATTGCATCTATCGCCAAAGGAGCGGGGACTGTTTTTTTTGGAACGATCTTCGGCGTCGGTTTGAAATACATTTTCGAATTGATCGTGGCCAAAGGCCTGGGAGCAGAACTGTTCGGCCTATTCTTTTTCGGATTCTCGATATTCAAGATCCTCGAACGGCTGTCAAGCCTGGGCCTCAACTACGGCGTTTTGCGCTACGTGGCCCTCTACAGAGGCGAGGGTGACAGATCCAGGATCAAGGGCACTATCCTCATGAGTCTCCGGACAGTTTTTGCAGCAGGGGCATTATTGGCCATCCTCCTAACCCTCTTCTCCTCCTCCCTGGCAGCGAAGTTTTTCCCCGGCACACCCCTTCCCACTGTATTGAAGATTTTTGCGCTTGGCATCGCATTCACGGGTTTGACCGAGATCCTGGTCTTTGCCACTCAGGCATTTCAGATCATGAAATACAAAGTCCTGGTCAGGCGCATCATCGAACCCGGAACAAGCATTCTTGCCTATCTGTTCTTATTTATTTTGGGATGGAAAATTCTGGGAGCGACCCTTGCATTTTTGATCGCACTCATCACCGGCACTCTGGCCGCCTTTCTGTTTGCTAAAAAAGTCGTTCCTTATTTGACAGAAAAAAGCACGATGGCCATTTCAGAAGCGGCAAGGATATTCAGTTTTTCGTGGCCTCTTTTTTTCGTGGGCTTTATCGACCTAATAAATACATACATCAACACACTGATGCTGGGATATTTTAAAACGGCCAAAGATGTGGGTATTTATGGACCGACCTGGAGAACCGCCCTGCTCATCCCCATAATACTGGAATCCTTCAACTCCATCTTTGCGCCGATCATCTCCGATCTATACAACAAAAAGGAGATGAAAAAATTGGAGGACCTGTTCAAGACCGTATCCAAATGGATCTTCAGTGTGAGTCTGCCCCTCACAATTCTAGTTGTCTTTTTCGCCAAGGAGATCCTTATGTTTTGGGGGCCTGCTTACGCTATGGGCGCAATGAGCTTGATCGTTATGGCTCTTGCCCAGCTCGTGAACTGTACGACAGGAGCGTGTGGATTCGTGATCATGATGTCTGGACGCACAAAGATCAACCTTTTGAACACGCTCTCTGCATTCATCCTGACAGTGGCGCTCAGCCTCATCCTGATCCCTAAGCATGGCATACTGGGCGCGGCACTCAGTCTCGGCGTGGTCCTGGCTGTCATCAGCATGGCCAAACTGATCGAGGTCTTTATCCTGATAAAGATCCATCCCTTCCGGCGGGATTTCTTAAAGCCTGTACTGGCCGGAGGTCTCTCGCTCTGCCTCCTGTTTCTTGTCAAACGGCTGATCCCCGCATCGATCCAACCGCTATTCCATATCTTTGGTGGATCCGCTCTCTTTATCACTGTGTATATTCTCATGCTTCAGATTCTGGGATTGGAGGACGAAGATAAATTAATTTTGACGAAACTCAAGGATAAGTTTATAAAAAAGAGGGCGAATCATAAGAGAAGCACGGTGAAACCTTAAGTCCGATGAAAAATAAGAAACTCTTTATCTTCGGTATAGACGGAGCGACATGGGATGTGTTGGATCCTCTGATGGCCCAGGGCTCGCTCCCCCATATGAGCAAGCTAATCGCGGAGGGAAGAAAGGGCATTCTCCTTTCCTCCATCCCCCCGGATACGGCCACGGCTTGGACAACGTTCCAGACTGGGGTAAACCCAGGGAAACACGGCATTTTCGATTTCAATCAATACACGGCTGGCAGTTACAGTCCCACACTCATCAACTCCGAAAAAATTCCTCAGGAGACGATCTGGCAGGTTTTAAGTCGTCATCGGAAAAGACTCTTGGTCCTGAATGTTCCTGTGACATACCCTCCCTACCCAATCAACGGCCGGATGGTATGCGGACTTCTCACTCCGAGCCTTCGGTCGAATTTCACTTTCCCCGAAGAACTCGCTCAAGAGATCCTCTCGATCGAAAAGGACTACACGATCATCACGACTCAACAGGTGTTCAACCGCACGTCTTTGGCACGTTTCATCGAAAAACTGATCCTTACCGAACGGAAACGAACGAAGGTCATGCATCACCTATTGCAGCGAGGGAATTGGGATGTCGCTATGATCCACTTCCAATCGACAGACCCCCTTCAACATGCTGCCTTCTGCTATCTCGACAAGGCCCATCCGCTTTTCGATCCCGATAAATATCACACCGCCACAAAACTCTACACATCTATAGATGATAATCTCGGAAGGCTTTTGGATGAGCTTCCGTCAGATTCGATAAAAGTCGTTCTCTCCGACCACGGCTTCGCCTCTGTGTATAAAACGATCCACCTGAATAATTTTTTTATAGACCAGGGATTGATGACCCTTAAAAAGAGCGGAATCCGCAGCCAGAGTTTCCTGCCCGCACTGAAAACGGTCCGGTCAATCGATCAGAGATTCATCCGGGGACTTTTTTCTTTCAGACGGGGGGCCAGTCTGAGGGCTAAAGTCAAGCTCGACAGGTTCGTCGACTGGCCCCGGACTAAGGCGTCCATGATGAGCGGCTGGTTGTACGGCCTGGTCTATCTTAACTGCAGAGACCGGGAGCAGGAGGGAATCGTACGAATGGGAAAAGAGTATGAGGAGCTCAGAGAGTCGATCGGACAAAAACTTCTCTCCCTCGAAGACCCGGATACCCATAAGACAGTGATCAAAAAAGTCCACAAGAGAGAAGAACTGTATGAGGGAAAACGATTGAAGTCTGCTCCCGATCTCGTCGTGATACCCGAAGACGGGTATGAATTCAGCCGAAGCTTCCTTGGAAAGTCGAAGGATGTGATCAAGAGGAATGTCCTTAGAAAAGATCACATGGGCGTGCATAAACGGGAGGGCATTTTCGCTTTTTCCGGGATAACGATCGACAGGAAGAGCACCCTTAACGAGGCTCATATCGTGGATATGTTTCCCACCATCCTCTTCGCCCTGGGGATCCCCATTCCCGACTACACGGATGGAAAGATCCTATCCGATTTGTTCACAGAGAATTTCAAAACCAATAATCCTCCTGTGTATGAAGCACAAAAAGAGGCATCGGATAAATCCAAAAAGACAGATATTTTTTCGGAGGACGATAAGAAAAAAATCGAGAAGAGGCTAAAAGACCTGGGCTACATGTAATCTTAATTTATATTATTTATAAAGTCGGGCTTGACTCGTAAATAATATATTTTAAAAAATTAATA
>JASFEP010000372.1:0-4500 GCA_050124775.1 Candidatus Aminicenantota bacterium | reverse complement strand
CTCCTCCAGAGAGCGTTCGATCAGATCACGACGCGATGTGATATACATGAAGATATTCTTGCGCGCGTCTTTTTCTTTGGTGACCACTTTGGGCGGATGAGGCGTTCCGAAATAACGCGCGCTCGCCACTTCGACCATTCGGTTGGCCAGGGCCGGAAAGTCCAGACCGGCATGCTGTGCTGCGATCGTATACGATCCGTGCTCACTCAGGCTGGGCAGGCTGTTGACCTCAAGAATGAAAAGACGTCCGCTTTTATCGAGGCGCATGTCCACTCGAGCCGCATCGTAGCAGCCCAGGGCAGAGAAGGCATCTTTGGCAATCCGTTGCGACTCTTGGGTCAGTTGTTCTCCGATCGGAGCCGGACAGATCCAGTCGATCGCCCGTCCGGATTGCCCCTTTTTGTCTTCGATGGTATAGATCTTCGGCCCATCTTTTCCAAAGGTGATTTCACAGGGAGGAAGGGCATCGGGAGGATTGTTGCCGAGCAGGCCGACATTGATCTCTCTGCCGTCTATATACTGTTCAACGAGTACAGACTGATCAAAATCCTCGAGGATGACTTTTGTTGCTTTTTTGAGTTCTTCGAAATTGTGAACGACTTCGATTCCCATAGAAACAGCCTCGTTCTTGGGCTTCACTATGAGAGGATAAGGGATGTCAGGCGCTTCGAAATCCCTGTCTTTGATAACGGCGAAATCGGGCGTTGGGAGACCGTGCTGCTGGAAGATCATTTTGGCCACAACTTTATCCAGAGCCAGAGAATGAGCCAGAGGGTTGGATCCGACATAGGGAATCCCTACCATCTCCAAAATACTGGGAACATGTGTATAGCGGGCCTGGCCTTGAATGCCATAGGAGAGATTGAAGGCCAATCCCGGAAGTTCGCCCTTTAGGACTCGGGGCATGAAATCTTCGAGTTTAGAAATAAGATCTTTATCTCCCTCGAAGGCTTTCACTTGATGTCCGTATTTTTTCAGGCTGGTGACAATTCTATGTATTGCTTTTCTTCCATACTTTTCTCTGTTCGGGATTCCGAACAGATTGATCACGTTTTTGCTATCCCTGTTGTATATAACGGCTATCTTCATTGTCTACCTCAATTCGCAAACTTACTTAACAGCTTTACATGCGCTAAAAACCATCCATACGATAGCACAAAAAAGGATAAAAATATTAATTAAAAAAGGGTAGCCTCTCTTATAAAATCATTTTGATGATCCTAGACAATATGCGGATAAAGGTGAATTTTTTATCGTTATTGACAGTATCGTCCGGATTGTGATATTCATTATTCCGAGTGTCAGCAACCAATATGACTTGAAAATAAAAAGTTTCATCTAGCACCTGCAGAATAGAAAATATCCCTGTGTATGAATGAGGGGGTAATGATAAATATCAGAGGATACGATCTGCTTTTCCATGAGGATCGTACGACCCAACGTGAATTCGATCCATAAATTTTTCGAAAGTGGGGGGCAAATGCAAAAAAACGCTTCAATTATCCAAAGTGTTGTGTTTTTTTTCCTGTTGGTATTCCTGGTCCAGGGATTCTACATGCCTCAGGATATTCGGCTGGACACCGGGGATTCAGCGGGCGCGAGCAGATCGAATGCTCCAAAGATCTGTTTCACCGGCCCTAACGTTTATGTCACTTGGGAGGATGAAAGAAACGTTATCGGTGATGTGTTTTTCAATTATTCGTCTGACTACGGATTGAATTGGCAGCTTTCAGATGTCCAGTTGGATACGGAATTCGGGGAATCCCTGTTTCCAGAGATCTGCTGCGATTTAAATAAAGTCTATGTGGCCTGGTATGATTTTCGGGGGACGAACTGGGGAGTGTATTTTAACTGCTCCCATGATTACGGACAGACCTGGCAAGCGACGGATATTCGTCTGGATACGGGAGGGGGCATCGCAACGACATCTTTCGGCGCGTCCGAGGGACCCAGGATATGCTGCAATGGTGATAAAGTTTACATCGCATGGCCGGACAAACGAAATGGCGAGGAAGATATCTATCTCAATTACAGTCATGACGGAGGTTTGAACTGGCAAGCTGACGACATCAGGATCGACACCGGGGATACAGAAGGATCTTATGGTTCTATTCAGCCGCAAATCGCTTGTGGACCGCTCCAGGTCTATGTTACCTGGGAAGATAAGAGAAATGGCCATAACGATATCTATTTCAATGGGTCTTCGGACAGCGGAATGACATGGTTCCCTGCGGCCGAAAGAATCGATTTGGGTGATCCGGCAGGAGCGAGTATTTCTCAAAAGCCCGACATCTGCTGCAATGTAAGTCAGGTATATATCTCTTGGATAGACAACAGAAACGGAAGCTACGATGTTTATTTCAACAGGAGTCTGGATGAAGGATTGAATTGGATGACCTCGGATATCAGACTCGATACACAAGATTCAGCTGGAGCGAACACATCGAGTATGCCTCAAATTTTTATTTCAGCGGGCATTGTGTCTGTCGTTTGGCAGGATCAGTGTAACGGTGATTACGACATCTATTTCAATCGCTCTTCTGATTTCGGTGTCAGTTGGTTAGCTGCAGCGATGCGGATCGACTCGGGTGATTCCCCGGGTTCCCACATCTCCCTGAATCCTCGCATCAGCGGACAGATGAGCGAGCTGTGCATTGTTTGGAGAGATGACAGAAATGGCACTGGCGATATCTTTTTGAATTATTCCAATAGTTCTGGGTATTCATGGTTGCCCTCTGCTGTGAGGATCGATAAGGGAAGCGCACATTCGGCCTATGCCCAATTGTCCTCCATGTGGGGCAAGGTCTTCGTCACCTGGCACGATACCCGCAACGGAGAACAAGATATCTATTTTACGAGTCTGCCGGCATGGTCTGATGTGGGGGTAAAAAACAGTCTTGTCGGAGATATACAGGACGGTTCATTCTTGGATATGGGTGCCAGGCCGCTGGCCCAAGTCGTCGGGACAGAGATCCCCTTCACCATCGAAAACACGGGGAGCGGACCCCTTACTCTCGATGGTTCGCCCGAAATGGTCTATCTGACAGGCTCTGGGGCCAAATATTTTATGGTTACGGAACAGCCGTCCAAATCGATCCTGTATCCCGGGGAATCGACAGTTTTCAAGATCCGGACGAAAACAACGGCTACCCCTTCAGTTCCCCCCGGATGGATGAAAACAGACAGCTTTACTGTGAACATCCCGAACAACAGCATACTCAAGACTCTCTTCGACTTCACCATCGAACTGACTGTGACGAACTGAAAAAATTTTTTTCTCGTCATCTGTATCGCAGTTTTATTTCCATTCTGGGTTTGACATTTATTTTTTTATAGGATAAGGTGGACAAAAAGGTGAACAATCATTGGCCGAAGAAGTATGAAAAAACTCATCAGGGTATCGATTCGCGCATTCGTCGAGCACCTGCTCCGGCAAGGGGATCTGTCGTCGCTGTTCGATCTCTCTTCGAGGCTGCCTGGCAAAAATGGCCTCCGGGCACATCAAAAGATCCAGAAGTTGAGGCCCGATTCCTACCACAGCGAGGTCCCTGTGTTTTACTGCATCGACACCGACTCTTTGACCTTGAATATACAGGGGCGCATCGATGGCGTTTATCGACAGAATGGCTCGGTTGTGATCGAGGAGATAAAAACCACACGCCGTGACCTGGATAAGTTTATCGCCGAACAGAATCCCCTGCATTGGGCGCAGGTCAAGACCTATGCTGCAATCTATTCTCTTGAGAACGATATCGCAAACATCCAAACACAGCTGACATACTGTCAGCTGGAGACAGGAGAAATAAAATCCTTTTCCGAAGAGATATCGCGTGATGAACTGAATCTGTTCTTCTTCGGGCTGGCCGGACAATATATCGATTGGATAGAAAGGATCGAGCACTGGCAGAGTGCACGGAACGAGGCTATTGTTGAAGCAGATTTTCCCTTCCCATCCTTCCGGCTGGGGCAAGAACAAATGGTTGAAGATGTAGCTCGCACAATACAAGAGCGAGCCCAGATGATCATCCAGGCTCCGACCGGAATCGGAAAAACCATCGCTGTTCTTTACCCGGCCATCAAAGCCTTAGCTACAGGACAAGTCAAAAAGATATTCTATCTGACAGCACGGACAACTGGGCGTGTGATCGCCGAAAAAACACTCGAGAAGTTGAACAGAAAAGGCTTCAATATCAAATTCGTGACCATAACCGCTAAGGAAAAGGTTTGCTTTGATCCAGATAAAAATTGCACCAGCGAGGAGTGTCCGTATGCTCGAGGATACTATGACCGCCTTGCTGAGGCGCGCGAGTCCCTTTTCCAAAGGCAATCATTCACACGAGAGGCCATTCTGGAAATCGCCGAGAGGAATAAAATTTGTCCCTTCGCCTTTTCTCTGGACATGTCCCTCTGGGTGGACTGTGTGATCTGTGACGTGAACTATGCTTTCGACCCGAGGGTCTATCTCAAAAGATATTTTTTGGAGAATTCTCTGAACTGTAC
>JASFEP010000371.1:0-4508 GCA_050124775.1 Candidatus Aminicenantota bacterium | reverse complement strand
GTTTTTGTCTTCGTATCCTTCATTTTTGGCTAATTTGATTGCTGTTATTATAGTACAGCAGGGATCAGATAACAAATGCATCGTCCATAACCAGGTACCGTTCATGGGAGGGACCTAGGGCCCATCAATGCGAAAAATATTTATTCATGTTTTTGTTGACAAACAGACAAATAAAGCTTATATTATACCGTTAATGATAATGATTTTCATTATCAATAAAGGTCAAAAAAGATGCCGAGACCTCTGATGGAAAGACATAGAAACCGCAGACATTTCCGGCGATGGACAGGCCCTCGTGAGGCCATCCTTCAGCTGTTGAGCCGGACCACCAAACACATGAGCGCCAAGGAAATATATGCGAGTCTGCACAAACTCTATCCAGGGATCGGATTGACGACCGTCTACCGCACCCTGGACCTTTTGTTCCAAATGGGGCTCATCCAAAAGCTTTCCTTCGGTGACGGACATAACCGCTATGAATTCATCTCCGATGAAAAGACAAAACACCACCACCATCTCATCTGCACAAGCTGCGGAAAAATATTCAACTACAGCGAATTCGTCGATGAAGAATTGGCGCTTGTCAAAAAAACAGAGGAACGTTTGGAAAAAAAATACAACTTCCAGATCGAAGACCACAATATCGAATTCATGGGGATCTGTGAAGTCTGTCAAAAAGAAAAGGGAAGAACACAGAATGCAAACCGCAGGACTCAGAAGAAGGAATAGATCCAAAACTGATCCTGCTCCGCGCATTCCAAAACTATAGAAAGGAGGTGACACAGATGCCAGGAGGAGATCGTACAGGACCGATGGGTGCGGGCCCGAGGACCGGCCGTGCTATGGGCTACTGTTCCGGATATCCATCTCCAGGTTACATGAATCCTAGGAGCGGATACGGATATGGCCGGGGTATGGGCCGCGGCTGGGGCCGCGGAATGGGCTTCGGACGGGGTCGAGGATTCCATCGCTTTTGGGGTTATGCCCCGCCATACGCAGATTACTACCCGCCTATCCCAGGATTCCGCACCCCCTACGATCCTTGGGGAGCCGCAGAAATTACTCCGGAACAGGAGCAGACCATCCTAAAATCCGAAGCGAAAATTCTCAAGGACGAGATCGCACAGATCGAAAAACGGATCAAGGAACTTGAAGGAGAGAAGAAGTGAAGGTTGCTATCTCAACAGATAATGGTTACGTCTCAGCTCATTTTGGACGATGTGCTTCCTACACGATCGTTGACATTCAAGGAGGACAGGTGGTTAACAGGGAAGAGATCCCGAATCCGGGTCACCAGCCGGGGTTTCTTCCCCAGTTCCTTTCTGAAAGAGGAGTCAATGTCATCATCGCAGGGGGCATGGGGCCTCGGGCCCAGGGGCTTTTTGCCCAGAAGAACATCGAAGCATTGATAGGCGTGCAGGGGCCCATCGACACTGTCATCGACCAATTCCTCAAACAAGACCTGGAGGCGGGAGAGGACTTGTGCGGCCACCAGCATGGGCAGGTTGAATGTACAGACCACGACACGGCTCAGTCACACACACAGGCCGCCCCCAGATCGATATTTGTGACAGCCACAGGAGAAGACATGGAGGCTGAGATCGATCCCCGCTTCGGCCGGGCACAATACTTTCTGAGTGTCCAGCCTGAAAGCCTCGCTTTCGAAGTGTTCGCAAACCCCAATAAAGATGGCGCCGGCGGGGTCGGCATTCAAACCGCTCAGTTCGCTGTAGAAAAAAACGCGGGCGTTGTCATCACCGGGCAGTGCGGCCCGAATGCGGAAAGAGTTCTCAGATCTTCCGGGATCCGGATAGTCACCGGAGCAACCGGAAGGGTCAAAGACGCTGTGCAGAAATATTTGAAGGAGACTTCCTGATGGCCAAGGACGAGGCCCAGATCAAGGTGGACAAAAATCTTGAACACATAAAGAACAGACTGCTTGTATTTAGCGGAAAAGGTGGAGTCGGAAAAAGTACTGTGGCTGCCAATCTTTCCCTTGCTTTCGCAAAAAAAGGATTAAAGGTCGGGCTCTTGGATGTGGATATCCACGGTCCGAACCTGGCAAAGATGATGGGTGTCGAAGACAAAAGGCTGGATGTTTCCGCCGATGGGATCCGCGCTGTAGATGTCAATGACAACCTGAAGCTGGTCTCCATGTCTTTTCTGCTCCAGGATCCCAATATTCCCGTGATCTGGCGGGGACCGATGAAGATGAAAGCTATCCAGCAGTTCCTCGGAGAAGTGATGTGGGGCGAGCTGGACTGGCTGGTTATCGACTCTCCTCCAGGCACCGGAGATGAGCCCCTCTCCATCGCTCAACTCATACCGGCGACAGGTGCCGTTGTGGTCACCACGCCTCAGGAAGTTTCTCTCATGGACTCCCGGAAGGCCATCCAATTCGGGTGGAAACTCAACCTCAAGATCCATGGAATCATCGAGAACATGAGCGGAATGCTCTGCCCCCACTGCGGTCAGAAGATCGACATCTTCAAAGAAGGAGGAGGGGAGAAAGCGGCGAAAGAAATGCAAGTGCCCTTTCTGGGGAGGATTCCTCTCGACCCCCAAATTGTCACCTTGGGAGACGAAGGAAAATCTTTTGTGGAAGCGCTCCCCGACTCGCCTGCGAGCAAGGCCTTCATGGAAGTCGCAGAAAAAATCCTGACGGGAGTTTGAAAGAGTCCTATTTGGCATTCGAAGGAGATGTAATGAAAAAGATCGGAATTATCATCTGTGGCCGCTACCAAGATTGCGGGGGAGGAAAATGTTTCAGATCTCTCAGGGAGCGTGCGGGCGCATTTTCTATTTATTCCAAAAATGAACCTGTAGAGATCGTCGGCTATTCCTACTGCGGCGGCTGTCCGGGAGGGAATGTCGAGTATGTGCCCGAGGAGATGAAAAAGAACGGGGCTGATGTCATTCATCTGGCCACGGGATTAGTTGTCGGATATCCGCCATGTCCTCGGATCCGTCAATTCAAACAGTTCATCGAGACTTACTGGAAAATTCCTGTGGTCATCGGAACACATCCCATCCCGTTGAAATATCTCGAGGCCCACCAGAAGCTCCCTTTCTGGGAAAAAACAAAAATGGGGGAACTGGCCGACCACCTTATCAAGGAAGACAGAGCGATAATGGAAGATTACAACTAGCCTATCAGGTACGGAGGTGAACATGCAAAATAATAGAGGTCAAGGCCGCGGCGGCGGTCAAGGACGAATGGGAGGGAAAGGATATGGTCCCGGAGGCGATTGTATCTGTCCCTCTTGCGGAACCCGCGTTCCCCACCAGAGAGGAAAACCCTGCAACCAGCGCAAGTGTCCAAAATGCGGGGCAACCATGACACGTTAAGAGGTGCGGCTTGCCCATTTACGAATACAAATGTTTGGACTGCGGGGCGACCACGGAGTTCTTCTACCGAACACGGCAGGACTCCATCGATCTTTTGTGCACCGAATGCCGTTCAAAAAACCTCGAAAAGATTTTTTCAACACCAGCCATATCTTTTAGATCCCCTAGCTCTGCGGGATTGACATGTTGTGGTAGCAGCGAGCGCTGCGATTCTCCGCCGTGTTCGAGCGGCGATCCTTGCCGCAGGGACCGCGACACATAGAAGCCCGCAAAAAAGGAAGAACCTATGGCACGAAAAACTCGAACCCAGCTCACCGTAGTCTATGACAACAACACCTACAAGAGATCGCTCCGCACAGACTGGGGCTTCTCTTGCCTCATCCAAGGACTTGAAAAAACCATCCTTTTCGATACGGGAACGAACGGCAGGATCCTGACGGATAACATGGAAAAACTCGGGATCCGACCGGAATTCATCGATTGTGTTTTTCTATCCCATTTCCACAGAGACCACACGGGAGGGCTGAACACGCTTCTCGAATCGAATACAAAGATCGAGGTCTGGATGCCGGAATTTTTCCCCGATGAATTCAAAGAACAAATCCATTCGGCAGGTGCTTCGATCGTCGAGGTTTCAGGTCATCGCAAGATCTGTGATAGGGCTTTTACGACAGGAATCACCAACGGATGGATCAAGGAACAGTCGTTGGTCCTGGACACGGCAGGGGGATTGGTCGTGGTGACCGGATGCGCCCATCCTCGCCTCACCCACATTCTCACCAAGGTTAAAACTCTTTTCGACGGCAATATCTACATGGCACTGGGAGGATTTCATCTTGCGGGCTTCCAAAAAAACGAGATCGAGGAAGTCATCGAAACACTCCAAATGCTGGGTGTTCAAAAGATCGGGCCCTGTCACTGCACCGGGGAGGCCGCCCGCCAGATGTTCTCTGACGCATATAAGGAGAATTATGTGGGGTTGGGAGCCGGCAGAGAAATCGGTCTGCAATGATCCTATCTGTCACAAGTGCAAGGGGCGGAGCGGAAATATGGAGGCCTAACGATATATTGAACGAGGAGAACAAATGAAAAAATCGGACTGGCAATATCTTGTTGACACACTGCTCTTCATTTGTATGATCGGCATAGCTTTTATCGGT
>JASFEP010000370.1:0-4509 GCA_050124775.1 Candidatus Aminicenantota bacterium | reverse complement strand
TCATCTCTGCACGAACGAGATAGTAATCGATGAGCTGTGGTGTCATCCATCCGCTTGTGTTAAGGGCCGATAATCGTCTCTGGAGGTGCTTCAATCCCTTCTGTTGCGCTTTGATCGCCGGGGGTGTGAAATCGGGAATTCCTTGAGTGATTTTTGGCTTAGATAATTGACGGTGCTCTTTAAATAATAGCATAAGATCTTTATAGTCGGAATTTTCTGAGGCCTCGCCCTCTCTTATGCATGGAGATTCATAGGTATAAGTGAGGATCATTGTGAAAACTAGGATACCAATATATGATTTTCGTCTCGTCATCTCATTCTCCTCCAACCCTCATGTGAATTTCGTTTCAATAGACAAATTAGATATCACATATTTCTGGAAATATCATGCTCTTTTTAGGATACTTATTTTGTAATCCTCATGAGATTTATAAGAAAAGCCACAGAAGTCATCATTGTTATTCTTTTTGTTGTTTTAGTGTCTGCTGTTTTTTTACAGGTTGTTGCTCGGTACGCCTTCAACAATCCCCCCACATGGACGGAAGAGTTAGCCAGGTATTGTCAGGTCTGGATCATTATTCTTGCTTCCTCCATCTGTATCCGGAAAGGAAGCCATCTCGCTGTGGATTATTTGAGTCATAAGTTTTCGCCTTTTCTCAATCGGTTCGTTCAAATTCTTATTGGTATTTTAGTTGCCATATACGTCGCTGTCGTAACCGTTTTTGGCTGGAGACTGATGGTTGTCGGACATTACCAGGTGTCACCAGCTATGCAGATCAATATGTCTTTCATCTATGTGATTTTTCCCATGGGTGGATTTTTAATGTTTGTGGAAGCTGTTTTGAGCGTGTACAAAATTGTGTTCAAAAAAGATTCATCTATCCCATCGATTTCAGAGGAGGAAGGTCCTTTGCCCGTATGACCGGTCAATTTTTTATCAATGGCTGGGTGAGAAAAAGCTAAGATGCTGATAATTTTGTTTCTGACGATCGCGATCCTGTTCATCATCGGCATGCCGATCGCATTTGCACTGGGTCTCGGTTCGTTATTCGCTCTTTTTGCGGATCCCAACACGCCTTTGGTTCTCATCCCGCAGAGGATGTTCGTCGCTCTGGATTCTTGGCCTCTCATGGCGATTCCTCTGTTTATGCTCGCCGGTGTCCTTATGGATAGGGGAGGCATCTCTCAAAAGATCGTTGATTTTTCCAGTGCCTGTTTGGGATTTATACGCGGAAGCCTGGGAATGATCACGGTCGCTGCGTCCATGGTTTTTGCAGGAATCTCCGGATCCTCCACAGCGGATACTGCGGCTGTGGGATCGATCCTTTTACCTGCCATGAAAAAGAAAGGGTATGACATGGGTTTTGCCACAGCTCTTCAAGCGGCTGCGGGTGCCATAGGGCCGATCATTCCACCGAGTATTCTGATGATCATTTTGGGTTATGTGACGGACACATCGATCGCACGCCTTTTTTTAGGGGGAATCGTTCCCGGTTTGATGATCGGTGTTAGCCTGATGATCATAGCGTTTGTCCATGGAATGAGAGGGGGGAAAGCCTATCTGTCCCCTGAAAAGTTTCATATGAAAGAAGTTTTGAAAACCGGAAGAGCGGCTCTTCCGGGGTTGGGCCTGCCTTTCATCATTGTCTTCGGGATATTAAGCGGCATTTTCACGGCTACCGAGGCCGCAGTCGTTGCAGTCGTCTATGGCCTGGTTGTCGGAATATTCGTATACAGGAAGATATCGATAAGAGACTTGCCACAGATTTTTATCCGGGCTGCTGAAATTTCTTGCATAGTCATGTTCATCGCATCCACGGCCTTTCTTTTTGCCTGGTTGATCACGGTTAAACAACTCCCCATAGTTTTAGGTAATTATCTCCAAGAGCACATTGCGGGAAAGATTTTGTTTCTTGTGTTATTGAACATCATCCTGCTTGTGATCGGGATGTTTATGGAGAGTTTTTCTGCAATAATTGTTTTTATGCCGATTCTTTTCCCTATTGCCAAAGGTTTTGGGATCGATCCCATTCACTTTGGGATCATAGCCAGTGTCAACCTCGCCATTGGCTATATCACACCGCCATATGGTGCTACATTATTTGTGTCTTGCAGTCTGTCTGGAGAGAGTATCCGAAAAGTGACCCCCAAGTTGTGGCCGATCATCCTGGCCATGATTTTCGTTCTTTTGATCGTGACCTATATACCGGAAACCTTTATGTGGATACCGAACATGATGATGGATTAATTAAAGTGTTGAAGCAAATATATCTGATTATTCGTATACTCATATTCGGATTTATTGTCCTGGGGAGCGCTTGCCGGTTCAAATCTGAAAAGACGTATCTCATCAAGGTTGGACAGGGGCAAACTGTTGGAGAACCCCAGGTCAGGTCCATGGATCTTTTTAAAGAAATCGTAGAAGAAAAAACAGAAGGAAAAGTCCGTGTTGAAGTTTATCCGAATAATCAGCTGGGGAACCAGCGCGATGTGACGGAGGGCATCCAGTTGGGAACGATCCAGATGGCAAGTATTTCGAGTCCTATGGCGGGTTTTGTTCCTGAATCGAATCTGTTCGAGCTCCCGTTTTTGTTCGAAAACAGGGATCATTTTTATGCGGTCCTCGATTCCGAAATTGGGGAGAGTCTAAGGCCGGCGTTTGAACGCAGAGGATTTATTCTTTTGGGGTATTTTGATGTTGGGGTCAGACATATCATGACAGTGAGTCATCCCATTCGCTTATTTGGTGATATGGAGGGTTTGAAAATCAGGACTATGGAAAATCCTGTCCATTTGGATGCGTTCAGGGTGTTCGGAGCAAATCCCATTCCCATGGCCTATGGAGAGCTCTACACGGCGCTGGAACAAGGTGTGATCGACGGCGCTGAAGCGGCAAATACGAATTATTATGCCAAGAAGTTTTATGAGCCTGCGCCGAACTGGGCTCAGGTCGGATGGATCCATCTTGTCGAATATGTCATTATGAGTCGATACTTTTTCGAACGTCTTCCGGATGAATACAAAAAAATTATTGAAGACGCCGCTCGAACGATCATCGCTCAAGAGAGGAGCTGGTACAGCGCCAACGACATTAAATTCCTGGAGGCTTTAAAGGAGGAAGGGGTGCAGGTGACCTATCCAGAGAGAGCGCCTTTCCGGGAGGCCTCACAGAAGGTCTACCAAGCATGGGCGGATAAGGTCGGGGGGATGGATCTCATAGATAAAATATTGAATTTTGCCTACCGATCCATAGATTCAAAGGCAAACAGTAAACAATAACCTTTGTTCTGTTCAGGAAAGGAAAAGTTATGATCGATTTGAAAAAAAACCTTCGTTTGACGGTGAGATCAAGAATTTGGTCAAGGAATAATCCATGGAAATATAAAGGGATCTCTCTCTTATTCATAGTATCGATACTCTTCTGTTTTGCATGTGAACGAACAGAACCCGTATCCGATGATTTCAGTTTTTACACACCATCCGAAGAAAAAACGCCCTTTCCCCTCGTCCCCGATGGTCCAGTAAAGAATGTGATCCTGCTGATCGGGGATGGTATGGGGCTTTCGCATATCGCCGCCACAAGGACGATCGTGCTTGGAGCTCATGGAAGACTCTATATCGAGCGGATGCCTGTGACAGGGATTATCGATCACTATTCTGCAGATGAATTTGTCAGTGGCTCTGCTGCGACAGCGACCTCCCTTTCCACAGGATATAAAACCAATGAGGGCATGATTGGCTTACTTCCTGATGGGAGTCCTGCTCATACGATCCTTGAAGCCTCTCGTGATAGAGGTATGTCGACCGGGCTGGTTGCGACAGTGACGATCACACACGCAACGCCTGCAGCCTTCGCAGCACACATTCATGATAGAGACCTTCAAGTTGCGATTGCAGAGCAGCTGCTCGAAAGCAGTGTCAATGTGCTATTGGGGGGTGGGCGAGCGCTTTTTAAGCCGGGATTATCCGGTTATGATTTCAAAAGGACAGATGGCCGAGATTTAACGCACGAGGCTCGCGATCAGGGTTATGAGTATGTCGAAACACGGGATGAATTGATGAAAGCGAAGGCAGAAAAGGGATTCCTCCTCGGCCTGTTCAGCAATGGCGTGATGTTGGGTTTGGATTCAGAACCGACACTCGCGGAAATGACCGATAAAGCACTGGAAATACTGAGTAGGAACGACAAGGGATTTTTCCTCATGGTCGAAGGCAGCCAGATCGATTGGGGAGCAGAGGATAACGACATCAACTATACAATGCGGGAACTGCTTCATTTTGATCTGGCTGTCAGAAGTGCGATCCAGTTTGCCATAAAAGACAGGGAAACCCTGCTGGTGGCAACCTCGGATCATGAAGCGGGGGGAATGTTCATCCCTGAAGATCCCCCGAATCGACTGGATGGTAAAATCAGTATCGGCTGGGGGACCGATGGGCACACGGGAGTCCCTGTCGCTGTTTTTGCCTATGGACCTCATGCAGAACGTTTTATGGGTTGGTACGATAACA
>JASFEP010000369.1:0-4568 GCA_050124775.1 Candidatus Aminicenantota bacterium | reverse complement strand
GGATCCAAAAGCTATACACAACTGCCGATCATTTCTAAATAACAAAGATTTTCAATAACGAGGGCCATTCATTTTTATCTAACAGCCGCTTTCGATTTCTGTATATGAATGATTTTGTCCACCGATTCATCACCCTCAAATAAACAGAGAGACATCCGCCTGCTGGGCTTGCTCGATGAAAAAAGCCACGCCCACACATCGATCCACTTCGTCGATCATTTTTTCGCGGGGGATCTCCATTACCTCCATGCTCATCTGACATCCGTACATTTTGACACCGAGCTCGAGGGCTGTCTGCCGAAGGTCGGAGAGAGGCGGCACTTTTTTCGCCTTCATCATCTTTTTGAACATCCAGCGGCCCAACCCCCCGAAGCTCATTTTGCTGGGGCTAGCTCTCTCGATATCTCCCCCGTACATGGCGCCGAGCATTTTTCCCATGAAGCTTTTTCCGGTCTTGACCTTTTTTTTGAGCGCACGTAAACCCCAGAACGTGAAAAACATGGTGACATCCATGTTGGCTGCTGCAGCCCCTGTCGCTATCGAAAAGGCCGCAAAGAGTTTATCCATATCTCCGCTGAACACAACCATTGCGACTTTTTTCTTTGTCTCTTCAGCCATCTTACTGACTCCTTTAAAGCGTTATATCTATCACAATATTTATAGCCTTATCGACCGCCTCTTCCCAATAACAACTCAATAAACTCTACTAATATTATATGATTATCGTATTTTGTCAATGTGACAACAGTTACCCTGGATTAAGGTCAAATCCATAATCCTGAAAATGTCGGTCGGAAGCAAAAACTTTATTAACTCCGATGCGTCGCATGACCTCGAAACTGACGCAATCCACAAGACTTAGAGGACGCCGATCTGCAACCAGATGAGCGCTGACCGCAGCAGAGTGAATCTCCTTAGTCACCCAAATGATGCGCAGGATCGGTATAATGTCCTGTTCGAAGACGCGGATCGCCTCCATCCCTAACCTGCGAAGGACCAGAGCGGATGTTTCCACTAAGATGTAATTGTGGCACAGGAGCACATCTCCTTCGCTTATGATCTTTTTCCAAAATGTTTTTGCTGCTGAATGGTTGGAATCGTTTTCGTCAAGAACGGCTAAAAAAGCGCTTGTGTCGATAAATATGTTCATGAATTTTATTTGGTCTTTTTATTGTTCTTTGTCTGGGCGATTTCTGCATAGATCTCCTCGAGATGCTCATCGTGTTTCAAGGAAAGATCTGGGATATCGGAGCGAAAACGTCCAGCAGCAGCAATAGCTCTTCTTCGTCTCTCTTCAAGGTCGATGAGATCTGTTGGGATCCCTCTCTTATACTCAGATGTTTCTTCTTTGACACCAAGCGGCTTCATAAATTCCTCTCTCCAGGTGCGGACAGCATCACGCATGAATTGACTTCTCGTTTTTCCTGTCCTTTGCCTCAAGGATTCAAGTTCGTTGAAATCCTCCTCAGACATGCTAATAGTGAATTTGACTGTTTTTCCCATCGGATTTTTTGTAGTATGAATTATTCATACTACAGTATGAATAATATAATCTGCTTTGTCAAGAAGAGAATAGTACATTTGTATTAAGATCTATAAAAATCGGGATAACTCTATTTTTATTGAGTCTGTCTCTCGCATGGACCGTTTGGCAAACGGTCACGACATCTTATAAAGAATAAAGGCGTCTCCGCCCGTGACATTTTCGTGACATTTTGACTTCTAACTTTTTTTAGAATATTCTTGTTATTAACGTTAGCGACACAGGGACGATCTTTTCAAAATGCATGGCCGGAGTCACCGCAAACAAATCCTTCTCTTCTTGGTTACAGTGCTTCTGCCAAGTTTGGTTCTTATCGGCTTGACGGTGCGGATGATAGGGCAGGAGAAGGAGTTGACGCAAAAGCGCATGGCAGAGGAGCGCCGCCGGGTGGCCCGTGAGATTGGCCAACATTTCCTGGTGAGGCTGGAAAGTATCAAACTGCAAGAGGCAAGCGTTGTATCGGAAGCACAATTCCTACCTGCCGAGATGAATTATGTAAATCCGGAAGTTGTCCTCATCGGACAGGTCGATGGGCAGCAACTCGTCCTTCCCTGGGAGAGGAATCGACAGAGCGAAAATGCCAAACGATACTTGAGTGATTCTGAATTTACAAGAAAGATCCGTCAGGCTGAAACAGAAGAATTCGCACGGAAAAATCCCAAAAAAGCCGCCCGGCTATATCAACTGGCCTTGAATTCTGCGAAATATTCCATCCAGAAAGGATATGCAAGGCTTTTACTCGCGCGGACTCTTTCGAAATCGTCTCAAGACGCCAACGCCCTGGCAAACTACCGGGAAATTTTAAGTTGGCCGTTTACTTTAAAGGATGAGTATGGAATTCCTCTTTCCTTGTATGCAGCGGGACGCCTTCTCGAACTTGGAGAAGATTGTAAGGCTGTTTTAAGCCATATCCAAGAAGAAATCCAAAAGGAACGCTGGTTGTCTCCTTCTGGCTCCTATCTTCTTCTGGCTCTGATCGAGGATTTTCTCCTGAATGCACCTGAGACTGAGATCAGAGAAACTGCAAAGGATTGCAAGGAACTGATTCAAGATCACATCCGAAAATTAGAGCAGGCCATGGCCCTCCAGAATGATTTTCTAACCTTAGGGATGGCGGCCCATCAAAATGAACAAAAAGAGAAGAGAAATCCCCTTTGGGTCTCGTACGGTAACAATCCATGGCTTGTCAGTTTGTCTGCTTCCCTATCTGAGAAATCCCCTTTTCTGGTTGCCGTATCGAAACGAAAATTAATTACATCCCTCAAAGAAGACAGCGATTTCAAGGAGGCGTTTCCCGTGGGATTCGACATCGTTCCCGAAGATGATCCTGAGGGATTGTCTATAGGCTCGAACCTTAAAGGCTTAGCCATCGCTTTTACGGGGAATCAAGAGCAGATGTTTTCGACTCCATGGAGCATCCAGCCTGCTTTTTATCTGCTTGCTCTGCTTCTCATTTTGGGGATCACTTTGTTTGGAGCCTATCTCTTATGGAGAGATGTGCGGCGAGAAGTGCAGGTGGCCGAGGTGCGGTCGCAATTCGTCTCCAGTGTGTCCCATGAATTGAAAACACCTCTGACCGCCATCCGGATGTTTGCCGAGACTCTCCGCCTGGGTCGCTCCAAAGATACGAAAGCCCAGAACGAATATTTGGATACCATCGTCAACGAAAGCCAGCGTCTCACAAGGCTTCTCAACAATGTGCTGGATTTTTCGAAGATCGAGCAGGGAAAACGATTGTATCGTCCTGAAGCGGCTTCGTTGTATGAGATCGTCGAATCAGCGGCCCGGGCCATGGAATATCCCCTCACCCAACAGGGATTTAGGCTCGATGTGCAAACCGAGGAAGGCTTGCCAAATGTCCGTGTAGACCGTGATGCCATCGAGCAAACTCTTTTGAATCTCCTCCACAATGCCATGAAATATTCAGGGGAGTCGAAGGTGATCGGCCTCCATCTGAAAAAAAAGAACAGCCATGTTTTGATCCAGGTGATAGACCGAGGCATCGGCATCGATCCGCAGGAGCAAAAACGCATCTTCGAAAAGTTCTATCGCATTCCTTCGCCCGAAAATGAACGGATCGTCGGAACAGGTTTGGGTCTGGCGCTAGTCTCCCATATTGTGGAAGCTCATGGAGGCTATCTCGAACTGGAGAGTAATCTGGGTGAAGGGAGCACCTTCTCCATTTATCTCCCTCTGGAGAAAGAATCGTGAAACGGATTCTGATCATCGAAGACGATGTGGCGATCCTGCGGGGACTCAAGGACAATCTCGAATACGAATCTTATGAGGTGCTGACCGCCACGGATGGAGAACAGGGTTACTGCTTGATTCAGGAGAAAAAACCCGACCTGATCATCCTTGATTTGATGCTCCCCAAAATGAGCGGATACGAACTCTGCCGGAAAGTCCGGAAGCAGGGGAATACGACGCCGATTCTGATGTTGACGGCAAGAGGGGAGGAAATGGACCGGGTGCTGGGATTGGATCTGGGTGCCGATGATTATCTCACCAAGCCTTTTTCTGTGCCTGAGTTGCTGGCCAGGATACGGGCCATCATCCGCCGGGTTCACCAGGCCAAGACAGGCGATTTGCCCAGCGACTTGCGCTTCGGAGATGTCGTCATAGATTTCAAGTGTTTCGAAGCTCGAAAAGACGAAAAAACTCTGGAAATGTCCCGAAAAGAATTCGGGGTGCTGCGGCTTCTGGCTGCACGGGCGGGAGAGGTAGTCACCCGGGATGAGTTGCTGGATGAGGTGTGGGGTTATGACCAGTATCCTACCACTCGAACAGTGGACAACCACATCTCCCTGCTGCGTACAAAACTCGAGGATGATCCTTCCCATCCGTGTCACCTGATCACCGTTCATGGAGTCGGCTACAAACTGGTTTTCGATTGATCCGGGTTTTTTCTGTGGTTTGCCGCAGGGGGAATGAGAGAGATATGACATTTTCATGACAAAATGCGGAAAATTTCATGAAACAATTTTTACATAAAAAGGACATTTTACTGAATGTCTGATGACAT
>JASFEP010000368.1:0-4577 GCA_050124775.1 Candidatus Aminicenantota bacterium | reverse complement strand
CGGACTCCAATGGTCTCTGATCAAGCCAAACTTCTGTGCGAGGTTTATTTTTTTCATATTTTTTCTCCTCCGATAAGTCTATCTCATTTATAAAACAGATCTCTCTATCGAGCAATATTCAAAGAAAAAATATCGAATTTATAGATAAAAGATTCGGGACGTCACTCGTAGCGGAGGGAATCCGCAGGATGGGCGACCGCGGCTTTTGCGGCCTGGTATCCCACCGTGCAGAGTGCGATAACAAGTGCTAGCGCTGCGGAGAAGATAAAAATCTCCACTCCTAACGAAGTCCTGTAGGCAAAATTCTGAAGCCATCTCGACGCCGAAAAATACGCCACGGGCCATGCGATCAAGTTCGCGATCAGCACCCACTTTGTAAACTCTTTGGAAAGGAGAACGATAACCTGAGATATGGTTGCACCCAACACCCTTCGGATTCCGATCTCTTTCGTGCGCTGCTCGGCGATGAACGAGGCAAGGCCGAAAAGTCCCAGACATGCGATAAATATCCCCAGAGCGGTAAAAATTTGAAAAATCCGGCTGAGACGCTCTTCAGCTCGGTACTGAATATCAAAATTTGTATCGACGAAAAAATACTCGAAGTGATCACCGGGAAAAAGATCCCCGTATTTTTTTTCGAGGAAAGCCAGTGTGCTCTGCATGTTCGATGGTTGGACAGTCAAAGTAATGGAACGAAAGAGATCTGGCACAACCCGCATGATCATGGGCTCGATTTCCCTCTGCAATCCCCACCAATGATAGTCTTTGACGACACCGATCACGGGATAGCGCCTATCCCAGAGCTCTTTTCCCAGGGCTTCCTGGGATGACTTCCAACCGAAAGCTTTGACACCGGACTCATTGATGATAAAAGCTTTGTAAGTATCCGATTGAATCTCTTTGTTGAAAGGACGTCCTGCCACCAGCTCTAAACCATAGACCTTCGTAAAATCGTGATCACACCTTAGGCTGCGGAAGGCCTGTCCCTTCGTGTCCTGTTCACCATAGGGAAAAACGTAGGTCCGGTTGATCATGCTTCCAGGCACACCGGACGAGGCTGTCGCATTAAGTACTGAAGGGTGCTGGCAAAATTCATTCTTTACAGTTTCGTATTTATCGGTGATCATCTCCCATCCTTTGAGCATGATCACCAGCTTTTGTTCTTTGTCAAAACCTAAGGGCTGGCTTTTCATGTAGTTGATCTGCCTGAAGATTACGAGTGTGCAAATGATCAGGACAATGGAGATCGAAAACTGCCCCACAACCAGGGTCTTCCTCATAACAGCACCTTTTACGCCGGACTTAAGCGACCCTCTAAGGACGGAGATCGGTTTGAACGCAGAGAGAAAAAATGCCGGATAACTTCCCGCACCGAGAGCCACGAAGATCAACAACACGACCCCCCCGATAAGAATTCCGGGATGGAGCAGACTCTCTGCCGTAAACTGAGTGAGTGCCAGGTCGTTGAATCGAGGGAGAAAAACCTGGACCGCTGCTGCCGCGATAACCAGGGCGGTGGAAACGATGAGAAGAGATTCTCCCAGAAACTGGCGGATGATCTGGCGCCTGTAAGCACCCACGACTTTGCGCATCCCCACCTCTGTCGCCCGATTTGCCGACCGGGCCGTCGCCAGATTCATGTAGTTCATGCAGGCGATCAGCAGGATGAGCAACCCCACAGCGGAAAAAATGTACACATAAATGAGTCTTGGCGAGGGCTTGATCTGATCTCCGCTAATGGTAACTCGGTGGATTTTTTTGAGCGACAGAAGGAAAAATTTATAGTCGAAACCTCTTTTGTCCAGCTCCTCTCCACAGAATTCACGCGGGATCCTTTGGATTTCTTCTTCGAAAACATCATCATCAACATCTTTGCCAAGCTTTATGAAGCATGCCGTCCCTGCGATCCCGGGATCCCATGATCGCCAGTGGTCCTCCTCTGACAACTCTATCGTTTTCCACGATTTGACGATTTTATACACAAAATCCGTGTTAGCTGGCGGATCCTGGATTACGCCCGTAACCTCATACTGTTCTTCCCCGACCATGATGGTTTCTCCAAGCGGATTTGCCTCTCCGAAGTATTTTTGGGCAAAAGACATCGTCATCACCACAGTGTTCGGTCTCTCCAACGCTGTTCGAGGATCACCCTGGACAAAGGGAATAGATAAAACTTCAAAAATGCCCGGATCTGCATCCCAGAGGGCTTCCTCTTTAAAAACCTTGTCTTTGTATTTAACTTGAGTGATCCACCCTTGATTGATGCGTCCGGCCGCTTCCACTTGAGGATATCTGTCCTTCAATGTGGGCGCCAGGAGAGGAAAATTACCCAAGACCAACTCTCGTCCTGCTTCTGACCTTCGGTCTTGACCCACGATATAAATCCTGTCCACATCCTTATGAAAATTATCGAAACTCAACTCATAAAGTACATATAGAAGGATAAACAGGCAGCATGTTATTCCCGTAGCTAAACCAATGATGTTTATGGCAGAGTAAGCCTTGTTCTGTCTGATCTTGCGCAGCGCGACTTTCAGATAACTCCAGGCTAGCGCAGGCATAAATCGTGAAGACGACCAGAACGCCCGTCCTTGAACATCCCTCACATTCGTTTTGAAGTACTCGCCTCCGATGGAATCAGGTCGCCCCATCTGGTCGATGGCTTGTCTTAAAGCTTCCTCCGCAGATAGGCCGGACTCTATAAGAAATCTGACCTCATCACGCAGATGCGACTCCAATTCTTCAATGTAGCCATCTTCCATGGATTCGCTTTTAAAGAGGCTTTTTCTCCACCTTTCAATTTCTTTTTCCAGATCGAACATATCTCAATCTCCCTCCAGGTCCTGTTTTTCAGACGAACCCCACAGATCTATTTTTTTCATATCCACACGCTCTTCTCATTTCATGTGTCATCATTTACACTTGCTCAGTTTCACTCATACCGCAAAGAATCCACAGGATTGGCTATGGCCGCTTTGATAGCCTGATAGCTGATCGTTATTATCGCGATTGCGAGCGCCAGAACAGAGGATGCGACAAAGATCTCCCATCCCAGGCTCATCCTGTAGGCAAAGCCTTGGAGCCATTTTCTTGCCAGGAAATAGGCAAAAGGCCATGCAAGAAGATTGGCTGCAAGAATCCACCTGGCGAATTCCTTGGAGAGCAGGAAAACGATCCCGGAAACCTTGGCGCCTAAAATTTTTCGGATGCCGATTTCCTTGGTCCTCTGTTCCGCCGTAAAGGAGGCCAGCCCGAAAAGACCGAGACAGGCGATCAAAATGGCCAATCCTGTGAAATACTGGAAAATTGTTCCGATCCTTCTCTCTGCTTCGTAAGCCTCCGCAATGGAGTCATCCAAAAAACCGTAGCGAAAAGGATGACCGGGGACGAATTTTTCCCACTTTTCCTTGAGAAAAACGATCACCTCTCGAACATTTCCCGGCCTGAATTTTACACACACAAAAAAACCTCTGTCGGATAAGCTGATGACTTTGGGAAGTATCGGATTGTGGAGCGAACCCCCATGATAATCCTTCACGACCCCGATGATCGTTCCTTTCTTTCCACCCAACGTGAATCTTTTCCCGACCGGAGATTCCAATCCCATCTTGTTTACCGCAGTTTCATTGACCACAAAATTATCCCTATCCGTGGGAAATTCCCGGGAATAAAACCGGCCCTCCGCCATCTTGATCCCAAAAGTCTGGAGGAAATCATAATCGCCGATATCGGAAAAGATCTTGAATTCCGCAGTCGGGTCCTTACCTTCCCAATCCACATTTTCGGTCCCGCGGAAACCCGGAGATGGAGGAAACGCCCGGCAGATGCTCAGAATGTTCGGATTTTGGAGCAATTCATTTTTTGCGGCCTCATAATTCTGGCCGAATTGCCCATAAGTTGCAAAAGTGAAAATGTTATCTGTCTCGTACCCCAAGTCTTTGTTCTGGATGAAGCGGAGTTGACCGTAAACCACAAGAGTGCCGATAATGAGCAAAGTCGTAAAAACGAACTGGCCGACAACGAGGAACTTTCTGAGCAACCCTCCGCCTGTGGAGGTCAGATGTGCCGAGGATTTGAGTACTTTGGATGGTTGAAATGCAGAAAGAAACAGAGCCGGGTAGCTACCGGCAGCTATTCCTGTTAACAAGGCGATTGCCAGCAATGTGATCCAGAGAAGAAAACTCTCTGTGTATTGCAAAGAAAGCTGTTTGCCGGATAGACGGTTAAAAGCCGGAAGCAACAATTCAACGCAGAGGATACCGAGCCCTAAAGATAGAACAGAAAGAACTATCGATTCGCCGATAAACTGCTTGATGAGATCGATTCGCCGTGCCCCGGACACTTTGCGCATTCCGACTTCGCGGGCGCGTGTTGAGGAGCGCGCTGTGGCCAGGTTCATGAAGTTGATACAGGCGATCAAAAGAATACAAACAGCGATCAATCCAAATATGTAGACATATGTGATGTTACCGGGATTCGGATACACGACCTCCCAGCTGTTGATGTCTGTCGAGTGCAGGTGGATGGCGCTCAGGGGTTGAAGAAACACTTCTTTTTTGGATTTCGGGAGATGCTCT
>JASFEP010000367.1:0-4580 GCA_050124775.1 Candidatus Aminicenantota bacterium | reverse complement strand
TAGGTTGGGTCGGCGCCCGAAGGGGAAAAGATGCTAACAATACAATAAAGTATTTTCCTCTATAAAAGGTTTATTGATAAAGGGTTGTTAGCAGATTTTATGAATAATTCAGAGCAATCAGCGGGATCTCCACTCTTTCACAGCAAGCATAACATCCTTATCCCTCACTGTTCGTCTCCCAGCGTGTTCAGCCAGATCTTTGCTTCGCTCGGCGATCTCTCTCGCGATCTCCTCGAGCGCTCTCGCCAGTTCCCTGGCTGCCTTCCTGCTCGCTCTTGCTCCGGTCTCCCGGATCATCCTTTTCAGAGCCGGAGTCGACAGTTCTCCCATAATCAGCTCCCATTTTTTCGGTAAAAACTTTTCCCACATATGATCATTTTTTGGAATTATATCACTCATCGGACTAAATATTAATCCGAATTCAAAAAACAAGATAATCACGCTCTTTATATGCTGGGATATAAATTTCCCATATCTATGCTTTTATTGATCATGTGATTTTAAGTATGATAGTCTTCTTTCGAATGGGCGAATGCCCAAGCCCGAGTGAACGATCAAAAGTTTGCCGTATCAGAAAGGAAAAATGATGCAAAATTCTATTCATGCAAGCGGTCTTTTTTTAAAAATTCTTCTCGTATTTATGGTTGTTGGCTTATTCGCTAATGAACAAGCGACAATCCCAGGACCCTCTTTTGAAGAAGTCATCTCGATAAGGAGTGTCGGAGCACCGGTCATCTCTCCGGACGGAAAAAATATCGCCTTCACTGTCCGAACGACAGATTGGAAGGATAATCGATATGACAATGAGATCTGGTTGATCCGAGATGGAAAGGAGCCCTACCAACTCACACGCACGAGGGACGGAAGCAGCAGTTCCCCCCAATGGTCTCCGGATGGGAAATGGATCGCATTCCTTGCAGATCGTGGTGATCAACAACAGATTTATCTGATCCGCCCGGATGGCGGCGAAGCCCAAAAAATCACAGATGTCAAAGAAGGCATCAACAGCTTCGAGTGGTCTCCCGATGCTACACAGATCCTTTTCGCCAAGAGTGAGGAACAAAAAAACAAAGAAGATAGGGAGAAACGATTCGGAAAATTCGCAGTGGAGGACGCAGAGTATCAATTCATCCATCTGTGGATCGTCGATGTCAAGCCTGATCTATGGCCGTCTCCTGAAGAAGTTCCGTGTTATGAATCGCACACCCGGTCTGAATCCGACACAGAGGAATCTGCTGCACAAAACACAAAAGATGACTGTGTCTCTTTACCGAAACCCACACAGCTAACAAAAGGGGAAGCCTTTACAGTGAACAGCTATTCCTTTTCACCCGACGGAAAAAAAGTTGCTTTTTCCCATCAAATCGATCCGCTCCGAAACTCGTACACGACATCGGACATTTCCATTCTGAGCTTAGGTACAGGCAAAATCCAGCCATTGGTGAGTAATCCCGGTTATGATGGAGGCCCCATTTGGTCTCCCGATTCCAAGTGGATCCTTTATTCGACCGCTGCGGGAAACACAACATCGGATTATTACTTGAACAGACAAATTCACAAGATTCCCGCTGAAGGTGGAGAATCCATCCGATTGGCTGAGGACTTCGATGAGGATATTCGCATCGTTGATTGGAATTCTTCAGGCATCTATATCACAGCGTGGCGGAAAACCGAAAGACATCTTTTTCTCCTCGATCCCGATTCAGGAAAAACTGAACTATTGGCTGCTACGCCAAGAAACATCTGGTGGGCCAGTTTTTCAAATGACGGAAAAACAGTCGCATTGTACGGACAAACTCCAACAACATTGACCGAAATATACAAGTCGCATCTCCCCGAGTATAAGCCGGTTGCTTTGACTAATTTTTCAAAACAAATCAAGGATTGGCATGTGGGATCGAGCGAAATCATTTCTTGGAAAAGTAAAGACGGGGCAGTCATCGAAGGAGTTTTGCACAAACCTCACAATTTCGAACCTCAAAAAAAGCACCCCTTGTTCGTCATCATCCACGGAGGACCGACCGGCATAGATTATCCTGCCGTGGAGACAGGCAATGTGTATCCCGTACTGCAGTGGATGGAAAAGGGTGCGTTGATACTCATGCCCAACTATCGCGGATCAGCCGGATACGGCGAAAAATTCCGTTCCTTGAATGTCCGAAACTTGGGTGTCGGCGACATGTGGGATGTCATGTCGGGCGTGGATTTTCTCATCGAACAAGGTTTTGTCGATCCCGAGAAGATGGGAGCCATGGGATGGAGTCAAGGCGGCTACATATCGGCTTTCTTAGCGACCAACACAGACCGATTCAAAGCTATCTCTGTGGGAGCGGGAATTTCGAATTGGACGACGTATTACGTGAACACCGATATTCATCCCTTCACACGACAGTACTTAAAAGCGACTCCGTGGGACGATCCTGAAATCTATGCAAAAACTTCACCCATAACAAACATTAAGCGGGCACGGACGCCGACCCTCATCCAGCACGGAGAGTTCGACAGGCGGGTTCCCATACCCAATGCATATGAGCTCTTTCAAGGACTTCAAGATGTAGGTGTAGAAACGGAACTCATCGTCTATAAAGGCTTCGGCCACGGAATCAGCAAACCCAAAGAGCGGTTGGCCGCCATCTGGCACAATTGGCAATGGTTCGCCAAGTATATTTGGAACGAAGATATTGCACTCCCGCTCGCAAGGGAAAAAGGAAAAAAGAAGAAATAGAGATTACAGGGCTTTAAATATCTGGCATAATGAAGAAAAACAAGAGTCACTCCTACTTATAAACTTGGAGAGCGATAAATGAGCTTCACAGATCCCACTAAAATGACAATACTCGTGCACGAGTTTTTTTGGTTCAAGGTTATAAAGCGATATTATCGGAATTTCGTTGATACGCTCGAATTAAAGGGGGATGAAAAAGTGCTCGATTTTGGATGTGGTCCGGGTGCCGCATCAAAATTTATCGCTTTGAAGCTTGCAAAAGGAGGGGGCGAGCTAACGTGTTTGGACATATCGCAAAAATGGATCGAACGCGCCAAAAAAAATTTGAGCCGATTTTCCAATGTCGAATACTATGTCGAGGATATTCGAAAATGGGATGAGAAGAATGAATTTTATGACTCTGTGGTTGTTCATGTTATGCTGCACGACATCGCCCAAAAGGAAAGACCGCAGGTTGTAAAGGCTCTTTCACAGAAGATGAAAAGGGGCGCAAGACTTATTATCCGGGAGCCCACAAAAGAAGGACATGGAATTTGCCCTGAAGAAATTCGAGAATTGATGGAAAGAAATTATCTGAAAGAAGAAAAATCTGAAATCGTCAAGCGAGGTCTGTTGGGCACAATGTATGCGGGACACTATCGAAAGGCCTCAGAGAATGCGTGACCACACAAAAAAAATATGGGTCATCGTTGAGATCGGCTTCCTACTATTTCTGATTTTTGCGCGCATTATCCATGTGTTTCCCTTCAGTTCGATCGCATACGCCGTTGTGTTCGTTCTGTTGTCGATCTTCCTCCGTCGGATCGGTTTGAGAGGGATTGGATTATCCCGACCGCAGAGCTGGACAAAGGTCGCAACTCTGGGAATAGGAGTGGGTATCGCCTTTCAATTCCTGAGCCTTTATGTGATCGAGCCGTTTTTGGCTAATCTTACCGGCCAGTTCCCTGACCTCAGTCAGTTCGCCGCCTTGAAAGGTGATGCACAGTTCCTGCTGATGTGGTTAGCCATCTCTTGGAGTGTGGCCGCGTTCGGTGAGGAGATCGTATACCGTGGTTATTTCATGAACCGAATCACAGATCTGATCGGAAAAACAGCAGCGACATGGTCAGTAAGCCTGTTGCTTAGTGCGATCCTTTTCGGATTCATCCATAGCTACCAGGGTATCTCTGGGATGCTTTCGACCGGAATAAGCGGTCTGGTCTTCGGTATTCTCTACGTCGCTACAAAAAGGAACCTATGGACGGCAATCATTGGCCACGGTGTTTATAACACAGCAGGCTTTCTCTTGATCTTCCTCGGCAAATACCCGGGAGCATAAGTAGAGACCCTTTTTATTTAACAAAGCTTAAGAGGTCTAAATTGGCTGAAAAAGAAAGCTCAAAAATCCAAAACATAATCCGAGGCATAGTATTGTTCGGGACTCTTGTGGCTTTGTTTTTCGGATCAGCCGGCACCTTCGACTGGGCCGAAGCCTGGCTGTTCCTTATCTTCTATGCCGCTTCCGTGACAGGACTGGTGGTCTGGTTGAAGAAAAACGCCCCGGACCTCCTCCGAGAACGAATGACACAAAGAAAAGATGCCAAAACCTGGGATAAAATCATTTTGATCATCTATTCTGTCCTTGTGATGGCTATGCTGATAGTCGCTGGCCTCGATGCTGTCCGCTATCAGTGGACGCATGTGCCTCTTTGGGCTAAAATCCTGGGCTTTCTAGGCTTCATCCCAGCTTATGCATTGGTCTTCTGGACAATGACCCAAAATCGCTATTTGTCCGAAGTGGTCAGGATCCAGAAAGACAGAGGCCACAAAGTCTGCACAACAGGACCCTATAAATACGTTCGGCATCCCATGTATG
>JASFEP010000366.1:0-4584 GCA_050124775.1 Candidatus Aminicenantota bacterium | reverse complement strand
TCACTGGATTATTCTTCTTCTCTGTGCAGGCATATTGCTAGGGGGTGTGGTTTTGTCCCCTCCTCACGCTGGTTCATCTTATCTGCATATCGGTCCCATCCCGATCCCGGATACATGTTCCTTTAAAAATCTTACCGGACTTCCCTGTCCGGGGTGCGGTCTGACCCGGTCGATCGTCACAGGTATGCATGGAGATCTTAGAGCGAGCCTTGCATATCATCGCTTGGGATTGCTTACCTTGGTTTACGTGTTTTTCCAATTTCTATTCCATCTGATTGCGCTCACTGTTCCAAGTCGGAGTGCACAATTCTCCTCAATCGGAAAAGTACTGAATCGGGGAATGATCGTCCTTGCGATATTGTATGTTATTAATTGGGGATACACGCTTTTGACCGGGGCTTGAAAGGAACATCTCACTGTCAAAAAAATAGTTTGTTCAAGGGCGGGAGCGATAGTCCGCTTAGGAGGCGTATTTTTTATTCAATACCGATTCTCCCAAGAGGCGTCAAACGATACGTGGAGCGATTTGGCATAAAACTATTCCATCTCATTTTTTTTTGGATTATACTACTGTTCATGAGGATGGATTCTTTAAAGACGCATGGTGCAGAAGTTGAAACGGGATATGAGTCGTGAAAGAAGAAAGGATAAAACGCGACAACCAGCATGAGGCTGCCGACATCAATCTTGGAATTTCGGGCAGAAAAAAGAACGATACGTCACCTCTGAACAATCGGGTGTGGCGCTGCACTCTTTATGTCTCGGTGGGCAGTTTTGTCGTATGGCTTATCCACATTTTATCGGCTTTCGAACACCCTTTTTTCCTGTGGTTCGCGGCACTTTTAGCATTGGCGACCTGGATTTGTGCCGTCCGTATGCTTTTTCTCGACTCCAAATTCAAGAGATTTTGGATCATATGGCTGGGCTTGAGCCTGATCCTCGTTTTGATCTCGCCTTCTGACTCGGGAGTTTGGATCGGGGCAGGAGCTTTTGCATTCGTTTTCCTGCTGATCCGTCTGTACAAACCCTACCGACATCTTACGTCTCGCCGACGTGCAGCCCTGTATTTGATCGGGTTCGTGATTTTTTGTTTGCTTGTCGGGGTTTGGATCCCAAGAGAAGCAAATGGTGTCAGTTTTCAAGATGAACCTATTGCCCAAATAAAAGACTTCATGCCTGCAAGTTCCAAAACCTTCAGATTCACGGATCTGGGGCGTCATCTAGCTGGATATTCTATCTGGTCTCTCCGGTTTTTTTGGTTTTTCAGCATTTTCCACCTCTTCTTGAATATCCGGCTTCATTTCATGAAACTTAAACCGAAATTGGCTGCCAGCGCAGTTCTGATCGCATTTGTACCGCTTCTCCTTGTCAATATCATGGGGGCACTTACCGTCTACAGCACCCTCGGTGCGAGCAGAGCCACTCGCGCAAGGGAAATTCTACAAGATTGGACCAGATTAGCCGTTCAAAACGAAAGTTTCATTGATGTGATCTCTGAGCGGTCTTTTAGGTATCTGAGCATGGGTGACGAAGTCCGGGAGAAAACAAACCTACCGATGTGGTTTCCCGAATTTCTGCAGGCGCTAAAAAAGAATCCCGACACCACCGAATCATGGCGGCAGTCCACGCATGCCAAGCTATTATGGGTAAATACAGACATTTGGCTTGTTCGATTCAAGAAAGTCCCGACTCCAGCCATGGATATTAAAGGGTGTCTTTTGGACAAATCCATGATGAACCGTCTGGCCAAAATTATTCAGTCGGATGTCAAACTCTCTTTTTCCAATCCCATCGATATCGGCATCTCTGGAGATGTTCTGATACACTCTGTACCCAAGGGAGAAAAGCCATCGCAACAGGAAATATTCGGAAAATATGAAATTGATCCTGGACAAGGGGAGTCTCCACGATCGGCCAAAGTATCGATCTGGAGGAGGACGCTTTATTTTGGGATGAGCGATGTGGATGTCGTGTCTATGCGGGATGGCAAGTTTGAAGATCAAAAAATTCTGTTAATGACGGAATCAAGCATATTTAGAGTCGTCCAGGCCTTGTTTTCAGAGCAGAATCCCTTATCCCAACTGGTGATGTCTGTCCTGGCAGCGCTTTTTGTCATGCTCCTCATTTTGGAGGCATTCGCGCTTTTCTTCGGTATCCGAATAGCCGGGGGGATCACTTCTGCGGTAAAAGCGCTTCATGGAGGAACAAGGCAGATTGCCAGGGGAGACTTTGATATTAAGATCGAAGTGCCCAACGAGGATGAGCTTGGCGACCTTGCTGTTTCCTTCAATGAAATGGCCGCTGCCGTCAAGAAAGGCCAGGAAGAAGCCATCGAACGAGAACGTCTTATGAGAGAGCTGGAAACGGCTCGAGAGATTCAAGAAAAGCTTTTGCCTCATACGATGCCGGTTGTATCCGGGTTTGAAATCACAGGGACCAGTTTACCGAGTCAGCAGGTAGGAGGTGATTATTTCGATTTTCTGGATACCGGCGATGAACAGCTGGGAATCGCTATTGCCGATGTGTCTGGAAAGGGAATCCCCGCGGCTTTGCTTATGGCCAATCTTCAAGCTTCTCTGCATGCGCAAGTTTTCCAGCCCGGAAAAGTCGCGGAAGTGGCCTACAGGATCAATAACCTGCTTTACCGTTCCACAGATGCCCACATGTTCGTCACTTTTTTTTACGGAATCTTGGACAGGAAAAGATCCCTTTTCACTTCGACAAATGCGGGGCATAATCCTCCCCTGCTCTTCCGCTCAGATGGGCGGATCGAACGCTTGGGAGAGGGGGGGCTTATTTTGGGATTTCAACCCGATGTTTCCTATGATCAGCAAACAGTGATCATTCGGCCGGGCGAGGTGGTCGTTCTTTATACCGACGGGATTACGGAGGCCGGCGACCCCGCCTCCGAGATGGTCGCCACTGACCTTTTCGGGGTTGAGCGGCTTGTGGATGTCATCCGTGATAATCTGGATAATTCAGCGCGTGAGATTCAGACTGCTATCCTCGAGGCCATCGCCGAGCACACCCACAATGCGCCGCAATACGACGACATCACACTTGTTATCATTAAACGCAACAAATAAATTTTTGGGGAAAGGAGTAAAAATTGCGCAAGGTCACAGTGTGTTTCATAGTAATGGTTCTATTGGTTTTGGCAGGAGCATTCGGCAGTCCCGAAAAGACTAAAAGAGTCATCGCTTTAGGTAAGTACGATTTCTATCGGTATTACGCGTATAACGAACTGACAAGCTATTTGCAGGATATGCATGCGGCATACCCTCAGCTGACGGAACTTCAATCCATGTGTAAATCACAAATGGGCCGGGATGTTTGGCTGTTTATCATAAACAATCCCGAAACGGGAAACCCTGACGAAAAACCTGGTTTTTTCTTGAATCAGATCCATTCGAGTGAGGTCATCGCTTCCATGTCTTGCAATTATACGATTTGGCACCTGCTATCCAACTACGGCAAAGACTCTGAGATAACGAGGATCGTAGATTCCGTGGTCTGGTATATCGTCCCGCGCCTGGATGTGGATGGTGCAGAGGCGTATCTGACAGGGAAAGCTGCGGGCGAAGATCCCGATCCTGTTGATTCCGATGGGGATTTTCTCTTCGACGAAGATCCTCCCGAAGATCTGGACGGGGATGGTTTCATTGTTCGGATGAGACAAAAGGACATCAGGGGGGAGATGGAGATATCTGAAAAGGACCCGCGCCATATGGTCCGAAAGGCCAAGGACGAAACTGGGGGGACTTATTACAAGATCTATTCTGAGGGGATCGACAATGATGGGGATGGAAAGATCAACGAGGACAGCTTCAGCATACGATTCCTCTCGAACAGGAATTACCCCGGGAACTGGAGACCGCAAACTGTCCAAAGAGGGGGAGGGACGTACCCTTTGGAGGAGTCTATTACGCGTGCAGAAGTGGATTTTATCGCTGATCACCCGAACATCGCTATCTATGTCCAACATCACTGTTGTGGCCGGGTGATCTTAAGACCTCCTACGACCGCCCCTGATAATGATTATAAGTATAAAAAAGACCTCGAACTTTATAAGATCGCCAGTGCGAGATGTCTCGAATACTCTGGATGGGATCTGGCCACATCGGTCTATGATTGGAATTATCCACCCGGCACTCCCAATAAAAAATCCACTCAGATCTACCGGGATAAAGAAGGACAATTAAAGAATATACCGAGGGCTATAGATCCCGACAGCCGATTTTCTGAGTACAGTCCTGAGTTCGGGGTGGAATCCGAGGATTGTGGATGTGAGAGGGGATACTTTGCCTGGGGGAGTTCTATCGAGACAACCTACAACCTGTTCGGGATCTTTTCTCTGGGAGACGAACACTGGAATGCACCGGATTACGACAGGGATGGAAGAGTTACCACAGAAGAGCGGTTCAAGTGGAATGATGAAGAGATGGACGGTAAGCTTTTTGTGGATTGGCATCCCTATGAGCATCCCACTCTAGGACCGGTCGAGATCGGCGGATGGATATGGAGAAAGACAAGTCCCCCCGAGGGGAAGTTGATCCAGAAAGAGTGCGCAATGGGGAATAATTT
>JASFEP010000365.1:0-4586 GCA_050124775.1 Candidatus Aminicenantota bacterium | reverse complement strand
CCGATGCCACGAACCTGAAGACCAAGGCCACGAGGAAGGGCGATCTCTATATACTGAATGGAACCAAAAGCTGGGTCACGACAGGAAACGATGCCGAAGCCTTCATCCTCATCTCGCTCGCGGACACACCTCCTGGTGAGAAAAAAAAGCTCAATGCTTTCATCGTTGACAGCGATGCTCCGGGTTTTCGCGTCGCTAAGATCGAAGAAAAAATGGGGCTCCATGCTTCCCTCACAGCAGAAGTAACCCTGGAAAACTGTCAGGTCCCCGCAGAAAACCTATTGGGCGAGGAAGGCCAAGGAGCCGCCATCGCATTCCAAGGACTGGACAATTCGAGGATCGGAATTGCAGCGCAATCCGTAGGCCTTTCCCAAAGGGCCATCGATGAAGCTGTTAAGTACGCCAAAGAGAGAGAGGCCTTCGGGAAAAATATCGCGGATTTCCAAGCGATCCAATTCATGATCGCCGACATGGCGACGTGGACAGAGGCCTCAAGGTTATTGACCTATAGAGCTGCACATCTCTGCGATAGTGGAAAACCGTATGGAAAGGAATCCGCAATGGCCAAGCTCTATGCATCGGAAGCGGCGAATAGGATCGCCTATCATGCTCTTCAGATCCACGGTGGTTACGGGTACTCTAAGGAATTTTTTGTCGAGCAGATCTACAGGGATGCCCGAGTGCTCGCTATCTACGAAGGAACTTCTGAGGTCCAAAGGATCGTTATCGCCCGACACTTACTCAAAGAGAGGTAAGACCATGTTAAAATCTATGCGTAAAAACTTGAAGTCACTATCGCCCATCCTATGGGCAGTCGTCGCCGCATTTATCATATCCATATTCGCTGTTTGGGGTGGAGCGGGAAGGCTTGGAGAATCACGAGACCCCAATACCATCGCAACCGTCGGGCATACCAAAATATCGACGGACATCTACGTGAACAACCTCAGGCAAAGGATCGAAAGTCTCCAGAAACAATTCAAAGAACTCAATGCCAGCTTTATCCAGCAACTCAATCTTCCGCAACAAGTGCTGGAACAACTTATCCAGCAGGAGATCCTTCTTCAAATCGCCGAGGACATGAAACTGAACGCTTCCAGCGATGAATTGCGAGAAAAGATCAAGGGTTATCCCGTGTTTCAAAAAGACGGACAATTTATCGGTTTTGAGGAATACAAACGGATATTGCAGTGGAACAGGATTCCCTTATCTGAATTCGAAGAGAGCCTAAAAAAAGAGATTCTGATGGATAAAACCATCAAAATGCTCACAGCGGGTGTGTCGTTCACCGAAAGCGAACTCCGGGAGAACTACAAGAACACGAATGAAAGCGTCCGGATGGAGTTTGTGCCTATTGCGATCGATAGCATCGAATCCGAAAATGATTTCAGCCTCGAAGAAAAAAAAGCCTATTTCGAGACCAACAAAGACAATTACAAAATCCCAGAAAAACGTGAAGCTGATTTTGTCTTTTTCAATATCGATGAATTCAAAAAGGAAATAGAGCTCGAAGAGGCAGAGATCGAGGAGTATTACAACAACAACAAGCCTCAATTTTCCGAACCGGAGAAGGTGAGAGTCAGCCGCATCTACATTCCCTATGAGGGGAAGGAAAGGGCGCTCGTTTTAACAGAGATGCAGAACATTCATAGCCGGATCACAGAGGGTGAAGATTTCGGGGAGATGGCAAAAATCCACTCCAAAGATGGGAAAGCCTCGGATTCAGGCGATTGGGGCCTCTTTGAATGGAGGTCTCTGTCCGAACTCGAACAGGAAACGACCGCTGGTCTGGAGGTTGGCACCATGTCTCAACCTCTCGAGCTAGAAGAAGGTGTGGCAATCCTCAAAGTGACAGAGAAAGAAGACGCCATCGAAAAACCCCTTTCTGAGGTCAGAGATCAGATCACGAATATCCTCAAAGACCAAAAGGCGAGAGAATTGATCGAAAAAAGAGTTGGCGCTCTGGAGAAAAATGCGCAGAAGGAAAAAAGCCTGGATGTGGCGGCACAAAAATTGGGATATAAAATCAGAAACACAGGGCCTGTGGCCGATGGAGAATCCTTCGCAGAGCAAATAGATCCATCGGGCTCCATCAGCACCACCCTTTTCGGGCTCGAAGAAAACGAGATATCGAGCCCTATCTACACATACAAAGGTACGGGATTGGCGCAGCTTCGCGGTATCACACCACCGCGTGCTGCCTTACTCGAAGAGGTGGAAGACCAAGTGGAGAAAGACCTCGCGGCTCGGAAAAAGAAAGAGGAAGCTTACGAAAAGATGGTGTCCATAAAAGCAGAACTCGCGACCTCAGACCTCGAGAGTCTAGCCAGTAAGTACGGCCTGGAATACAAAACCGCCGAAGAACACAAACGCGGCGGATATTTGAGCGTCATAGGGGAGAACCCAGAAGTCGACGATAAAGCTTTTTCGTTGAATTTAAATGAAGCCAGCGAGCCCATAGAGTACGAAAACGGCTATGTGATCATCCGTATTCTCGACCGAAAAGAAGTCACGGAGAGCGACCTTCGGGCAAATTTTGAATCAGAGCGGGAAAACTTTCTCGAGACGAAAAAAAACAAGTTCTTCATCTCCTGCATGGCGAAAAAAAGAGAGCAGATTGGCGTGCAGATCAGGTACGATATTTTTCTTAAGATCAATTCGGATATTCTCGCACGATTCGGCGTTCAATAGAATACCTGTTCAAGACCGGAGAATCTCGAAGAATAGAGAATTTATCTTTTTCTCTAGAGCACTGCGAAATCTTTCGACCGTCTCATAAAATCCTCCCCCCATATAATCGGAAATATACATAGGCTTTCCCACTCGGACGTGGATCTTTCCCGGAATAAAAAACGGCCTGTGGGTTCCAAAGATGGCCAAAGGTGTGACGGGCACAGAAATTCCTTCATTCGTGTAGAGATTATAAGAGATGATCGCGACCCCCTTACGTACAGGGCTCACATAGGGATTCGGGTCTGTTTTCATGACACGGCCTCGGCCTTGAAGCAGGATCAGAGTTTTCCCTGCCTTCACTGTTTCCTGACATTTCATGATGGCATCTCTTTTGCTGGAATACAGGTCCACAGGAATGGCCCCAACCCTTCTGACGGTTTGAGTGATGAAGTTGATGGCGGGGATCTTAATGGGCTTGAGGATCGCATTCACAAAAACTCCGAATCCTTTGAGATGTCTTTTAAGATGTTTCCTTACGAGGAAGTTCAATTCGTTCTTGTCGAAGATCATTTTGTTGGACGTAAAGACAAAGGAACGGGGAACGATCTTATAGATCGTGAACGCATCTTTCAGAGTGCCAATGTGATTCCCCAAAATGATGGCCGGCCCTTGTTTGACAAAATTTTCTATGCCCTTGACATCGAGCCTATTTCCGAACAGGCCGACCTTGCTCCATTTATCAAAGACGGGTCTCAGTTTCTCGAATTCCTCTTCGGTCGTTGACATCGTCCTTTTCCAAAAGCCTTCTTATTTTAGCGAAAATCTTTCTAAAGTTCAAAAATTATTGTCTTCCTTGCATCTTGAAAATCCTTATGAACCGTGATAATTTGGCAGGAGCTTTTATGAATAATCCAGCAGAGATGGATTATTCACGGACCGAGGTCGCCGCAAAGTCGAGGCCGTGACCCCCAAAGCTGTAGTGAACTACCGCGAGGGGGCACCAACGAAGGCTTTGTGGTGAGATCGGTTCGCCCGCAGGGGAAAAGGAGCTGACAAAGAATGGATGATTTTTCTTTGAACAGATGGTTGGCAGCACCTTTTATGAATAATCCAGAAGAGATGGATTATTCACGGACCGAGGTTGTTGTAGCGGCAAGGAAGTGACGCATGAAGTCGTAGTAAACTACTACGAATGCGTTACGACGAAGCCGATGCTGCAAGATCGGTTCGCCCGCAGGGGAAAAGGAGCTGACAAAGAATGGATGATTTTTCTTTGAACAGATGGTTGGCAGCACCTTTTATGAATAATCCAGAGAGGAGGTTATAATGGTCACTCTCGTCAAAGGCGGAGACATCTATTCCCCCGAACCTTTAGGTGAAAAAGATATCCTTATTCTAGACAGCAAGATCGGGGCGATTTGCGGACCTGGACAGATCGGCGTATCAGGGCTTCCCATCAACGAGCTGGACGCTTCTGGATATCGGATCCTCCCAGGGATTATAGACGGTCATGCGCACATACTTGGTGGCGGCGGAGAGGGCGGGCCCTCTACCCGTGCTCCGGAAATAACTGTGGAAGACATAGTCACGAGCGGAGTGACCACAGTATTCGGATGTTTGGGTACGGATGGGACAACCCGTCACATGGAGTCCTTGCTGGCCAAGGCGAACGGACTTGCAATCGAGGGGATCACCACTTACATTTTCTCGGGGTCTTACCAGATCCCTGTGGTCACTCTTACTGGAAGTATACGCACCGACCTCATTCTGATCGACAAAGTTATAGGGGCGGGTGAGATCGCCGTTTCCGACCACCGCTCCTCTCAGCCCACATACGAGGAGTTTTGCCGCCTTGCCTCAGAGTGTCGCGTGGGTGGAATGCTGGGAGGAAAAGCGGGAGTACTTCACTGCCA
>JASFEP010000364.1:0-4598 GCA_050124775.1 Candidatus Aminicenantota bacterium | reverse complement strand
TTGAAAGATCAGTTCGATCCGGTGAGGTTCGATGCGAATAAAATCGTCCAGCTCGGCAAGGATGCCGGTATGAGGTATCTGGTTATCACATCCAAACACCATGACGGATTCAGCCTCTTCGATTCGAAGTACAGCGATTATGACGTGATGTCTACGCCTTTTAAGAGAGACATTATCAGAGAATTTTCCGATGCTTGCCGCCGCCATAACATCAAGTTCGGGCTCTATTATTCCAGCAAGGACTGGCATCATCCCGAATTTCCGGCGGAGTATAACCGGGGAAATTTTCATGGCTGCCCGAACCCAAATGCCGATATGGAAAAATACATCATTTATATGAAGAATCAATTGACCGAGTTATTGACGAATTATGGGCCTATGAGCATTGCATGGTTCGATTTCAGTGGAGTTCGCTTTGATTCGAACGAAGAACGGGCTCGTATACTGCGTGCTGAGGAGATCGTCGAACATGTGCGGGCGCTTCAGCCGGATATCATCATCAACGACCGTGTGGGCGTTCCTGCCGATTATGGAACCCCTGAACAGGAGATTCCGGATAAGGGCATCCCGGGTCGTGATTGGGAAACCTGCCAGACCATGAATGATACGTGGGGATTTAAGAAGAGTGATAAAAATTGGAAATCGAGTGCTGAATTGATAGGAGAGCTTGTTGAGACGTCTTCGAAGGGTGGGAACTACCTGTTGAATATTGGGCCGACAGCACTGGGAGAAGTGCCGCAGGAAAGTGTCGAGAGGTTGCGAGATATGGGAAAATGGCTCGAAATGAACGGGGAATCGATTTATGGGACAAAAGCCAGCCCCTTTTCAAAACCGTCTTGGGGGTGGTACACCCAGAGAGAGCTTCCCGGTGAGATGACCCGTTTATACTGTCATGTTTTGCAGTGGCCGGAGGATGGCGAGCTAGTTATCGAAGGATTGAGCACAAAGCCGGTAGATGGCTTCCTTCTTTCTGATGAAAACCGTTATCCTCTACAGTCTTCTCGAAAAGATGGTGCTTTCATTATTCCTGTCGCTGACATCGAACCTGATCCTGTTGACACCGTAGTGGTTTTGGATATAGTAGGTAGATTCAATTAAAAAATTTCAGGAGGAAAATATGAAGAGATTATGGGTTGTTCTCTTGGTCGTTATGGCCCTTTCCATTGTGTCTTGCGGTACACAAACGGAGAATGCTGCAAATCGTGATGACGAGGAAAAACAGGCAGCGCAAGATGATAGAAGAGCGAGAATGGAGAAGGGGATCGCACAAGTGAAGTATGATGTGCCGGATGAGATCGATATCAACTATGATGTGCTGGATAATATCGACACTTCGACCTCTCCACTGGGAGTTGTCCCCCTTCCTGAAGAGCTGGGAAAGACCTTGAATGGTCTGTTTGCGAAATATACAAAGCATCTCGCTCCCAACGGAAAACCGATCCATATCTTTGCCCAATCCGGAGTGAGTGACTTACAGGTCGTAAGAGCACGGGAGATCCTCAAGTACCATCTGACCGATGTCCCTGGTACGGAGTATGGCCATGACAAAACTGCTCTCGCCAACAAGATGGCAGAAGTGAGAGCCACTCTTATCTATACGGACACCGAGATCAAGTCCTTTGCCATGCGTCCGATTTTGAAGGATTCGGAGCTCAGGCTTCAAGATCTCTATGCCACGGAATCGCCTGTCGAAGGAAGTTATGAGTACATCCATAATACAGCAAGACCCGGAGAAAAATTTACCCGTGATGCTTCCTATGAGGAAATCATGCACCTCGTTCATGACAAAGGATTGGAGGATGTGCTACCTGAATATCATCATGAGATCGTCGAGGCCGAAAAAGCTTCTGTCGATGCCGGAATCTATAATTATGGCCGGTTAGCTCCCCATGAATATATCATCACCGGATTCGATATCTATTTCGGCCTGTGGGATCACGACCCCCAGGGTGACGGCAAATCTTTTGGCGATGAATATCCTTTTTATACAAAAGAACAGATGAAAGAGGGGGACCCTGCTCTTTATGACCTGGTGGAGAAATTCTGGCCGAAATATTTGACGTATGATGCCTATATCGATTCTTCCTTCGAGGGAACATTCTCGACCGTACGCGACGAAAACACTCCCTATACTTTTAAATCTCGATATCTTGTCAACATTATCCTTACAGGAGATAAAAACTCGAATATACTCGGAAATGATCAGGATAACCGGCTCACAGGAAACGACGGGAACAACATCATCACCGGCGGGAAGGGAAACGACATCATCAATGGCGGAGATGGAGAAGACACCGCGCAGTTTTCCGGAAACTCTTCAGAATATAAGATCACCAAGTCCGAGGGAAAGACGGCCGTAAGCGATACGGTCTCCGGCCGTGACGGCACAGACGAACTGACAGGGATCGAAATTCTTAAATTCAAAGATAAAGAAGTTAAATATTGAATATAATATTGAAATAATGTGCCTTGGCTGGCAGAACTTACTGATAATAGAGGAGTTATTAAAAAAATAGCGATGATTTTCACGCTTAGAATGCACTTTTTGAACCCAAAAAAATCAATTTAAGCAATAAAAACTGTATTCTGAATCAGATAAGGATGCTTCTTTTGAGGAATTCTAGTATTCTGGAGTTAGAGATACTTTTTTGATGTCAAAAAGTGCATTTTAAGGCAAAAAATCAGGCTGAAATCAGAATTATCTCATTTAATATCTTTGATTTAGAACAGCCAAAGCACATTAACACACACTAACACAAGCACATTAAACATTAATAAAGAAATTTGCGGATTAAACTAAAAACTCTTCAGGCACATTTAGGATCCTGGCTATATCTGACGCCTTCCTCTTGATATCGAATCCCGAAGAACAGACAACGCTGCAAGACTCACAATTGACACAGGGGACACTTTTAATTTTCATGTTATCGAGAGTCTCTCTCGCTTTCCCAGGACTTTGATAGCCAAAAGCATACATATAGCTCCGCATCAACGTTGGAATATCCACGCCAGCCGAACATTGGGGCAGGCATTCCTCGCACTGGGAGCAGAACATTGCGGTTGAAGCCTCGGCCTGGCCCAGTTTGAGGTCGGCTTTTTCCTGGGGAGTCAGTGTGAGGTCCTCCATGACTGATAGGGCCTCATTCAATTGATCCACATTCTTGAAGCTGGGAATGGCTGTATGGACGTTCTCATCCTGCAGGGCCCATTTCAATGCCGCTTTCATGTTGATCATCTGTTTTTTTTCTCTCCGGTCCCAATATACGCCGGCCTGCGTTTTCATCGCGGCGATGCCCATTCCCTTGCCGGCCGCGTAGGCAATGGCCTCCTTGATTTCTTTCCTGTTATTTTTTCGAAAATTATAGGCCGTAAGCACAACGTCATAAATGCCGCTATCGGTGGCTGTACGGATGATCTCCGGTTCGTTTGAATGGGTCGTCACCCCTAGATAACGAAGCTTGCCCGCTTTTTTGTACTCCTTCAACACTTCTAAATAAGGCTCGTACAACGCGATTTCCTTGTGCTGCACTCCTCCAAGGTAATAGATATCGATGGAATCTAAGGCAAGCCTTTCGAGACTCCCCTCGATATAATCTCTGAGGGTTTTTTCGTCGATCGTATTCTTGATCTGTTCGGCCTTTCTGTACTGCCACATACCGATACTCGTTCCGATCACAAAGGAATCACGGGGACGGTTTTTGAAGACTTCCCCGAACATCCTCTCGTCATTGCCCTCATTGTAGTCGGCAGAGGTATCGATGTGCACGATCCCTGCATCGAGCGCCGCATTGACCACACCCGTGGCGTCATACGTGCCCATGCTGACGATTGGCAACTTTATCCCGGTTTTACCCAAAGTGCGATAGATGAATTTCCGGTCCTTTTCCCGAAGGCAGGCGGTTTTTTTACCAGTTTTAATCACAGACGGGGCCAATACGGCTCCGGCAAGGCCCGTGAATCCGTTCCTGATAAAATTCCTCCTTGATTTGACTGAGGCGTTTTCACTCATTTTCCCTCCTGATACATATTGTTTTTTTGAACCTTAAACCATTTCCTGTACAGCTTCGAAAGCAGAGCCATTGTTGTTTGTATTACTATAAACGGATAAAAGGACAAAAAGTTACACTGGAGAAGGTTGAAACGGCTTTGGATTCTTAATATATTGAGATTTATAGAAATATCCGGTTTATTTTACGACTAAAGGTATTAAGGGATATTCTTGCCTCTTCGAAAAAATATTGAGGCTTGGTTTTCTTTTTGAACCAATGAGCAAGATATTGAAGGATAGAAAAGTTGAGAATTATAAAAAAAATATCTGTCTGCTGTTTGTATTGATATCTCTCACAGCATCCTTTGTGTTTTCAGGAGTAGAGGCGGTTTCAGCCGATAACTCCTACACAGAATCATCCCGATGGTTTCGCAAATACGGGGATTATCTTTTGTATTTAACCGTTCAGAGGGCCTCTCCGAGAGCTTATACGATGTCTGTTTTTAGCGATAAAACCGCTTTTGAAACATCTATCGGAAAGCGCTTGAGGATCGGCTCTCTCTCCGATAAGTTCCATTGGGGGATCGAATTCGGTCTTTTCACCTCGTTG
>JASFEP010000363.1:0-4642 GCA_050124775.1 Candidatus Aminicenantota bacterium | reverse complement strand
GACAGGCGACATGTTAAAGGCCGGGCATGCCTTCTCTGAAGCGCGCGATATCAGTGAAGCCGCAGGAAATGTCTCTTTTTTTCTTTTTGCGAACATGGGGCTTGCCGCGATAGAGGTGTATAGGGGTCGTATGAAGGAAGCCCTGAAAACATTCCGAAAACTCGAAAAATTCGTTCAAGAAAAGGGGATGACCGACACAGGGAATGCCAGCTCCATCAAGTCCTCCATAGGCGCTATTCTTTTCGAGATGAACGAGGTCGAGGAGGGGAGACGTCTCGTCGAGGAAAGCATCGCGCAGGCAGCAAAAGCCTATGATTGGATCGTTCTCGGGGCCAACCGTTTGAATCTTGTGCGTATCTTGTTCTCGCAGGGGGAGTATGCGGAAGCACAGAAGGTCATGGCAAATATAGGGAAGGGATCCCTCGATCCTGAAATCCCTCCATGGATGAAGCATCGGCGTTCTTCCTTGAAAGCCCGGATCCATCTTGCAGCAAAAAATAAAGAGGCGGCACATCGATGGGTGACGGACAGCAGCCTGGGCATCGATGATGAGATCACACACCGCCGAGAAGGTGAATTTTTAGTTCTCGCACGCATTTTTCACGATCACAATCGTTTGGATGAGGCCAATCACCTGCTCGGGCGTTTGATCTCCAGTGCTGAGGCCGGAAACCGGGTTCTTGTGGTCATAGAGGCCCTCTTGATCCGGGCGCAGGTCCTCTATGAAAGAGGAGATATCAAAGAGGCCTTGGGAAGTCTCGATCGAGCTTTAGTACTGGCAGAACCCGGAGGCTTCATCCGCATTTTTATAGATGAAGGCTCTCTATTGAAGGATATGCTTGAAGAGCTCCTCGAAAGTTCAAAGAGGGATCAACGACCGCCACAACCGCAGCTTTCAAGGGCATATGCAAAGAAACTTTTGATAGCTTTTAAGGCCGAAAAACCACCCCAGAAAATAAAAATCCGGGAGGAAACGATAAGCGAGCGTGAGATCGAAGTGCTCCAGCTCATCGCGGCAGGATTTTCTAACAAAGAGATTGCAGATAGGCTTTTCATTTCGCTGAACACCGTACGGACACACACCAAAAATATCAATGCCAAGCTCGATGTGCACAGCCGCACCCAGGCCATCGCCCGCGCAAAAAAGTTGGGATTGTTGTGATCCCCCGACAAATCACCCCATAAATCACATCTTTGTGTGACTACATATTTTTTTGGATATCGTATATTCGAAGTGTAACAAAATGAAAAATCTTTTAAAGGATGCAAAATTATGGAGAATCTAAGATGAAACATCCGAACGCACACGACCAGTTCGAAGGGATGACTATAACTTATGAAGAAAATGCGACAGTTCTTGAAGGTCCGATCCCTGATCAGACAGCCCTTCATGGGATTCTCACCCGAATCAGGGATTTGAATCTCACTCTGCAATACTTGATCCGGGCTGAATCTGATAATAAAGAAAAAGAATAGACATGTATGGAGGTTATGCCATGAAGCGATTATTGATTGTTTTTATCGTTCTCATTCTTATGTTTGTTTTTGTCTCTTATGGCCAGGAACTCACGGGAGAGGATATTATCCAGAAGGTCAACGACACCATGAATGTCGAAACGAGTCATGGGACGGCGAAGATGACCATCGCGACCACGTCGGGCAGTAAACGGACATTTCTTCAAGAATCGTGGAGCAAGGATAAAGGCGAGAAGAACCTGGTGCGTTATCTGGAGCCGAGGCGGGTCAAAGACCAAGCCGTGCTGATGCTGAACAATGCCGACGATATCTGGATGTTTTTTCCCCGCACGCAGCGCGTGAGGAAATTGGCGACCCATGCCAAAAAACAGAAAATGCAGGGCAGCGATTTTTCCTACGAGGATATGGGAAGCGGAGATGCGTTCATAGAGGATTTTGTATCCGAAAGGCTGGAAGATGAGGAGATGGAGGGATACGACTGCTACAAACTGGAACTCATGCGCAAACCGGAGAGTGATATGTCCTATTCCCGTCTGATCATATGGGTCATCAAAGAGAATTTTGTACCCATCGTCATCGATTATTATGACGAGGACGATCCTTCGCGAAAGTTGAAACGGTTGGTCCAGAGCGACATCCGGGTGATCGACGGCATTCCCGCCGCCATGAAAGCGGTGATGCACAACCTGAACGACAACACACAGACGGAATTGGAGATGCTGGAGGTGGAATTCAATATCCCCCTGGATGACAGCATGTTTACGGAAAGGGCTTTGAAAAAATGATGAAACGGGCACTTTTTTCAACAAAATGGGTATTTGTAGTGGCTTTGATGTCCTTTATGGTGCCTTCTTTAGCGGCACAGGATAAAGTAGAGCTTTTTGGATACTACGAGTCTCAGCTTTTGGGGACAGGGCTCAAAGGCAAGTTTTACCAGTTGTTCACGAACAAGCTGCGGGTGGATTTGCAGTCGGATCTTTCCGATAATATCACCCTTAAAGCCAATTTCGACTACATCCATTACCTGGGAAAAACGGAGTGGGATGTCCTGGATTTCCTTTCGGATGACCTCGCGCTATCCGTCCCCGAAGAGATGCGGGCTTTTTATGTCATCGTTTTTTCCAATGACACGTTTTTGGACAACGCATACATAAGATTCAGCTTCAACGCTTTTGACCTCACTGTGGGAAAACAGCAGATCTCACTGGGCACAGGGTATGTCTGGAATCCGACCGACGTTTTCAACATCAAGGACGTTCTCGATCCGACTTATGAACAGCCTGGACACACAGCCGTCCGATTGGATATTCCGCTGGGCTCTATGTATATGTTCACCGCCTTGTATTCCCCCGAGGAGACTTGGGGTCAATCGACCAAGCTTGTCCGGCTGAAGGGGAATATTTCTCGTTTCGACTATCACCTGATCGCAGTGGAAAGGGTGTGGCCTTTTTCTGATTACACAGAGTTCGACCCCGAGAGCATGAGCTTTGCGGACGTATCCGAGAATCGGAAAATGCTGGGCGGCAGTACTGTCGGTGAACTCGTGGGCTTGGGAGTATGGGCGGAATACGCCTACAACTGGATGGAAAAGTCGGGCGATTTCTACGAGATTGTGATCGGTGCCGATTATACGTTCGATTTTCAGACGTATGTCATCTTGGAATACTACCGCAACACCTTGGGGAAATCCGATTTTGAAGACTATGACATCAACGACTGGATGCGTTTTCTTGCTGCAGAACAGAAGTCTATCTGCCGGGATCAGGCCTATGTGTACGTGCAGCATCCGGCCACAGACCTGCTGAATGTCGGTCTGCAAACCGTCTATTGTATCTCAGACAACAGCCTGGCCTTCGTTCCGACGCTGGGCTATTCGATTTCTGACAATGTCGAGATCTATGCCTACTTGAATTTTAGCCTCGGAGAGGAGGGGACCGTTTACGGAAAGAACATGGGTAACGGGGGATTGCTCCGTTTGCGGGCGTATTTTTAGGGGAGATAACATGGAAAAAGCGAGGATACACATGCGCGAAAAGATACTCAAAAGATTGGCTCACTGGCATACAACTTATCCGTGGCGTATGCTGCTGATCGTTGTGTTGCTGACCATAGTTTTTGCCGGCTTTGCCGGAAAGCTGACTGTCACCATGCAGACGTCCGACCTGATGCCAGCCAATGATCCAAAAGTTGTGGAGTATAACAAGATCCTGGACGAGTTCGTCACGGCAACGAACCTTGTGGTTGTGGTGCAGGGCGAGGAAAATCGCATCAAATCCTTTGCGGATGAACTTGCCCCACGCATCCTGGAATTGCGAGATAGCGCAAGCAACGATCGGTACATGGAAGAGATCGCGAAGCTCGAAGCAAAGATCGACAAACTCAAAAAGAAAGGAAACAGAGAACCCGAGATCGCCGTGCTCCGGTCCAAGATAAAAAGCCTTGACGAACGGGTCGACCTGCAGCTTTTCCAGCGGGTCGACTATAAAGCAGAGGTGGATTTTTTGAGGAGCCATCTGTTGATGTTGATCAAGGCCGATGATCTCAAAAACACAAAAGACATCTTCATGGATCCGAACATCACCGGCCTGGTCCGGAATCTAAACAACTCGATGGAGAAAGAATATGTGGGGCAGGAAGAGTCCCTATCGACCCGGGAGAAGGAAGATGGAGCCGTCCAATTTCTAGACGGAATACACAGTCTAGTGTTAGAGCTGAAAAGAGCTGTGGAGGAGGGCGATGTCTCGGAAACCGAGGCTCATGCGGCTGTCGACAGACTTCTTCTGGGTGAACCCTACATGCTTTCCTATGATAAAACCACCCTTCTTCTGATCGCTATCCCGAACTTCACGATCATGGACCGGGATCTTCTTATGGTCGGGACCGAATCGGTCCAGAAAATCTTGGATGACCTGTTGTCGGAGTTTCCGGATGTGGAGGCGGGCCTGAGCGGATCGATCGCCAGGGAACATGACGAACAGATTTACGGGCAACAGAGCCTGAACTATTCGACACTCATCGCTCTGGTCGTTATTTTGATCCTTCTCATCCTATCATTCAGGATGTGGGTGGCACCCGTATTTGCTATCGGAACTCTGATCGTGGGTGTCGTTTGGGCCATGGGAGCAGCCTGGCTGGCGGTCGGGCAGCTCAACATGATGACTTCGAT
>JASFEP010000362.1:0-4645 GCA_050124775.1 Candidatus Aminicenantota bacterium | reverse complement strand
GATGCTCTTTAATAATTCCAGAGATCCTCTCAGTGAGGAGGTCGATGTCTGTATCCTTTTTGACGAGAAGATACGTCGAAAACTGATCATAATTCCATGTGTCGAGCTTTGATGAGCGGAATTGAGTCATGTTGATCGCCGGGAACACATAATCGAACTGAAGATGGGAATTCCTGGGAATATCTTCTATCACTCCGGTGACCTTAAAATCTGTGGGGCCTATCTGAAGGATCTTTCCCATCGGGTCCTCATCCCCGAAACACTTTTTGGCCAACGACTCTGTTAAAACGATCGAGTAGCGATCATCCAGGGCTGTTTTCGGATTTCCTTTAATAAACGGATACGGGAAGATTTCGAAAAAGCTCGGATCGACAGTGGCCAGTTTCATCGTCATAAAATTTTTCTCTCCGTAGTGGAGGAAGTAACCCGACCAGCCGGATTGAACACGGACAAAATTCTGGAATTCCGGATATTTTTCGACCAATGTGGGTCCTATGAGAGATGGCGACCCTGACTCTTTAACAATATTCCCTCCGGAGCGATCTACGGTCACGACACGGCAAATCCGGTCGGCATGTGTGTGGAAGCGGTCATAACTCAGCTCATCCCGGACCCAACTCAATATGAGGATGCAGCAGGCCATTCCTATGGCCAATCCGACGATGTTGATGAAGGAATAGCCTTTATGTCTTTTGATCTTACGCAATGCGATCTTCCAGTAGTTCCACAATAATGCAGGCATGAAGCGTGGCGCCTGCCATGGCGGTCGTCCGCTGAGACGCCCCGTGTGTGTTTTGTAGAATTCCGTACCCATAATCTCCGGAGAGCCGATCTTTACAACGGCCTCCTCAAAGGCCTCTTTGGGATCCGTGCCCGACTCGATGAGGCCTCCGATCTCATCCCTCAAGTGGGATTCCAATTCCTCGGCATATCCGTCTTCGAAGGCTTCATTTTTATAGAGATCTTTCTTCCATTTTTTAATGGCTTTTTCCAAATCAAACATTCAACTCTCCCAGTCGAGACAAAACCAGATAGACGCTTTTCCATTGCGCCATGTCTGCCTCGAGCTCTTTGCGGCCGAGATCGGTGATGCTGTAATATTTTCTGCGCCGGCCCTCCTCGCTGAGCTTCCATTTGGAGCGGATGAAACCATCCTTTTCCAGCCTGTGAAGCACAGGATACAGCATACCATCCGACCACTCGAGCTTTCCCCCGGATATCCTTTTCACACTTTGGATGATCTGATAGCCATAATTCTCACTATTCAACAGAATGGAAAGAATCATGGGTTTTGTCGATGCGGCGATCAATGCTTTTGCGATCATTTGATACCTCGCGATGTTATATACCTAATGCTGCTATGTATGCAAAAACAGTGCCATTTATAAGCTACAGAGGAATTGGTATTTCGCTGGATATCTTACGACACTATATTGTCCGCTTCAGCAACACCGGGTGTTCGACTTCGGACATCAATTTTTAGCTTAGAACTAAATAATAGAATGATAAAGAGATGAATAACATGCGAAATGATTTCCGTTTAATCTTGTTCCCGATACTCCTTAGGAGGCTGGAACAATGAAAGGTCAGGAGCTTGATTGCTGCCTTTAAGCGATATCATCTCATACAGGAAAGCTCCGTTTTCGTAGACGGCCCAATTCGGGACACGAAGATTTCCGAATCGCTTCATAGGACCGAACGTATATCTGTATTGGGTCGTTGCCCAAATGAGGGGTTCTTTCCTTGCATTTAAGATGATCCAACCATGCAGTTTTCCGTCCGGACCATAAAATTCGAGTCTTCGGCTCCTCGGAATATCTCCTATTCCAAAACGGATCTCATAATTGGAATCACCTATAGCGATAGCCCTTGCGATCCGGTAGATGCTGTAGGGAGCTCGTTCCATAGCATTGGCAAAAGCTTCCTCATCCGCGTATGAAAATTCGCCGTTAACGATATTCCAATATTTGTGTTCGGGGCTGTAAGCACGCAACCTGTGATAGATCTCGCTCTTCATTTCTACCCAGGACCGGGGGCCTGTGAGATCGAGAATCTCGTTCTCGATATAGGAATCGACTCTGTAAAAAGGGTACCACTCATGGACAAAATGCACACTTTTGAGTTGAGCCCAGATTTCCATCCCGCCCATGGATTCGACCATAGCTTTGGCTTCTGCGATTGCATCCGGTTCGCCCCGCACGTCACTCATTTTATTCTGGGATAGATTGACCTGACCGAGGAACAGTAATGCGCAAATTGCAAGAATTAATTTTTTCATAATTTTCTCCTAAGATTCAAGCTGATCAACAGAATGCTGGTTCCTAGTAAGATATATAGCCCTGAGCATGCTCGGTGTCAACATGTTTGACTCACATCCTAATTATGATTATTCTTTTATTGGTCAGAGGAGAATTGCCATGAAAAAGACAATTTTTTTCTTAATTTCGCACATTTTGATCGTCACTTTTCAAGTAAACGCGGTTTTTATTCAACAAAATCCGTCAATCACTCATGCAAACTTGAGAGTCCATGTCCTCGAGGGAACCCCATATGAGAGAGGGAAGCAGCATGGGACAGTTTTGAGAACAGAAATCCATGAATTGGTAAAATTGTGGAAAGAGGATATTCAGAAGACCTACAAAACGGAAGCGGATATTTTTATCAAAAAATTCCTAGCTGCATCCCACTTCGATAAGGCCATCCAAGAATGGACGCCAGAACTTTGGGACGAGATCAAAGGGATCTCGGCGGGATCGGGCATAGATTTCGATACACTATTCGCCTTCCAGCTCGTGGATGAAATGTGGGTGCTCGGAAGAGACATCCAGATGGAAAAATGCACCACCATCGGGCTTGAGAAAACCGAAAAACATCCAGCGATTGTCGCGCAGAATCTGGATATCCCCCCTTTTTACCACGGTTTTCAAACCCTGCTTCACATCAAAGACCAGGCGCAAGGCCTGGAGACCCTTGTATTCACTTTCCCTGGTTTTATCGCTGCTAATGGCATAAACAATCGTTCGGTAGCCGTGGTCGTCAACGCGGTCCAGCAGCTGGAGAGCTCAAGAGACGGGCTTCCTGTCGCCTTTGTGATCAGGGGGATATTGAAGTGCCAATCTTATGCAGAAGCTCTAAAATTCATAAAAACCATCAAGCATGGGGCTCCGCAGAACTATATGATCGGTGACGCTGAAGAAATCGGAAGTTTCGAGTGTTCGACCACCGACATCAATGAATTCACTCCTTTCGAGAATGCCTCGTTTACCTACCATACCAACCACCCCTTGAGCAACCGGAATTACAGTGCCGGATTTGTCAAATATTTAAAATCTAAGGATGTTTCTCTCAAAGATTACAAACACGTTTGTCCCAGATTCCAGGCGCTTCAAAATATTTTTAGGGACAATTCAGTTCATATCGATAGCGATACCCTCAAGGATATTTTCAGCAACAGAGACCTCATCATAAACAACCGAAATACCTATGGATGCACGATCATGAAACTCGGCACAAATCCCGAACTTCACATTTCTCCCGGCCGGCCCGATGAAGAGCCTTTTCAAGTCTTCCGTTTCTAAGGTGTTATTCCCTTTAAACAAAGTTCTGCATCCAGTGTTCTCAAAGCTCAAAAGATCAAGGAGTCAAACATGAAAAAAATTATCGCATGGGGAATGACGGCTTCTTCTCTTTCCTTTCTACTCATAGCCTCGGGAATCGTTAAAGCAAACGCCCGTGAAGACGTTTCCAGAAAAACGATAAACGCGATGAGTTTCAATATACGGTACGACAATCCGGCAGATAAAGAGAACCGCTGGAAAAATCGAAAAGAAATGGTCGCTGCCACGATTCGTTTCCACAAGACTGACATTGCGGGGCTACAGGAAGCCCTTAACCATCAGGTGGAAGACCTGGAGACACTCCTCCCTGAATTCGGATGGTTCGGCGTGGGAAGGGATGACGGCCGAGAGGCAGGGGAATTCACTCCTGTCTTTTATCGTAAAGACCGCTTCACGGTGCTCCATCGATCCAGTTTCTGGTTGTCCGAATCTCCCGAAAAACCCGGAAAAGCGTGGGACGCCGCTTGTCCGAGGATAGCCACCTGGGGAAAACTCGAAGACACATTGACAAAAAAAACGTTCTTCTTTTTCAACACTCATTTCGACCATGTCAGTGAGACGGCCCGGATCAAGAGTGCCGAACTCTTGCTCTCAAAGATGTATGAAACGATCGGGGATCATCCGGTTATCCTGACCGGAGATTTCAACTGCACAGAGAAAGAATCCCCCTATAAAATTCTGACTTCGGGCAAGGGCCGGATTCCGGGCTTATCCGATGCTCGCAACCTGATAAAATTTGTGCCTTATGGTACCACCCAGACTTATAACGGATTTCAAAACACGATCCTTCTGGATCGTCGCATCGATTTTATATTCGTAGGGAACATAGATCGTGTCTTCCGCTACGGCACAATTTCAGAAAGATGGGATGGACGGTTCGTCTCTGACCACAATGCGGTCTTTGCAGAGATCAAGATGAGCGATCGGGATAAGGACAAGGCTGTCGGAAATCCTCCTTGATCCCTGCTTCTCAAAATCAAGCCAAATGTGGACTTCAGGCATGAATTCCATTAAACTGAATTTTCACA
>JASFEP010000361.1:0-4656 GCA_050124775.1 Candidatus Aminicenantota bacterium | reverse complement strand
AGAGGTAATAAAAAAAGTAGCCTGTCCCCTTTTTTAATAAGGATTCGCTCCATAAACAAGCAGTTCCTGGAAATTGACAGATGATGAGGTTTTGTTTATGCTTATAGCCATTGTCTTCTCTGGTAGAGGGTGAATACGGTGATTCCAATTTGAGGAGGGATAGATGTCTGATTTTTTTCAGAACGGAGTTATCACGACATTCCATAAATTGGGAGAGCTGAATCTAGAGAAATTGGAAGATCAACTCAAAAGTTTTTCTAAAATTCGACCGATAGCTTTAGTCCTTCCTTCTCTGTATCGCGAATACGCCAGCGGTGCGTTGCCCAATATCATTAAGACATTAAGAAAAGTGACCTATCTTAATGAGATTATTCTGTGTTTGGATAAGGCTACATCTACTCAATTCAAAGAAGTGAAGGAGGCCTTTTCGTCGGTTAAAAAGCTGAAAATCATATGGAACGATGGGAAAAATATCAAAAAGCTCTATCAAATACTGCAAAGACACAATTTATCACCCGGAGATGCTGGCAAGGGTCGCGCTGTTTGGATATCGCTAGGTTATGTGTTAGCCCGGGGAAAAAGCCGGGTTATCGCTGTTCATGATTGCGACATCGTGAATTACGACCGGGCTCTCTTGGGAAGGCTGTGCTATCCAGTGGGTAATCCATACCAAGAGTATGAATTCTGCAAAGGATTTTACAGCCGAGTGACTTCCAAAATGTATGGCCGTGCCACACGACTGTTTTTTACTCCCTTTATTCGAGCCCTTGAGAAGATTTTGGGATATCTGCCGTTCCTTGTCTATATCGACAGTTTTCGTTATGCCCTCTCAGGAGAAATAGCCATGAGGCGCGATCTTGCAATGGCCATACATATTCCGAGTGATTGGGGCTTGGAAGTCGGTACACTCGCCGAAGTCTACAGGAGCGTGACATTGAACAGGGTCTGCCAAGTCGATATCGCCGATACCTATGAACACAAACATCAGCCTCTGATCCCTAGTAATCCGGAAAAGGGAATCCTCAAGATGACCATCGATATCGCCAAGTCCATCTTTCGCACACTTGCCCAGGAGGGTGTCGAATTCTCCGAGGGTTTTTTCAAAACATTAAGCAACATCTATCTCCAGATCGCTCAGGATGCCATCATCCGTTATGAGGGGGACGCCGCTTTGAACGACCTGGAATTCGACCGACATGCCGAATCTCTTTGTGTTGAAGCCTTCGCCAATGGGATCAACCGGGCAGGGAAGTTATTCTGGCAGAATCCATCTGGCATGCAGCTTATTCCCTGTTGGCACAGAGTCACAGCGGCATTGCCGGAATTTTTCCAGCAGATCGAAGATGCTGTTGGAAAAGATAATAAGTGAAACAATTCCCTATCGGGAAACGTTATGGAATAAAGAGGAATCAGCAATGTAGATCGCAGGCTGGCCCATTGAGAGGACTCAGATGATATTCCCAAAAAAAGTTTTAACAATCGTTCTTATAGCCGTTTTGGTTGGATTATCTGTGTATTATTTCGTCATTAAAAAAGGGGCGGATTCGGAAGGAGCGGATATCTCCTCAGGAGAACAAGCTCAAGAGACAAATACCAGTGAAACCCCTCTCCAAGTAAAGGTCGTAAAAGCCCGGCGTAGCGATCTTATCATCAAGTTAAGATCTCCTGCAGAAGCTGTGACAGATAGAAATATCGTTATGAAGGCAGAAGTCTCGGGCGTAATTAAAAGTTTGAAAGTCAGGGAAAGCAAACATGTTAAAAAAGGTGACGTGCTCGTTGAGCTCGATGACCAAGAATACAGACTTAACTACGAAGATGCGGAGGCAGCACGTTTGAGGGCCTTCTCTGAAATGTTAGTGGAGCAGCGGTTTGCCGATTCTGTAAGCGAAAGCAGGGGAGGGCAAGGCCGTACGTTGAACGATGCAAAAAAGCTTTATGAAGAGGCCGTACAACAATATCAAAAAGGGCTGATCTCGAGGGAAGAATTCGAGAAGCGATCTCGCCTCTATGAGAAGGCGCTGATAGAATCAGGAGAAAAAAAGGACGAAGTTATTGCAGCTATGAAAGGTTTGACCCAGGCCGAAATCAGTGTAAAAAAAGCACAGATCGATCTTGAGAAAACAAAAATAAGAGCTCCTTTTGCCGGGATCATCACGGACATCCAAGTATCTCCAGGCGAGCATGTTTCAGCAGAACGCGAACTGTTTACGCTTGTGAATATCAGCAAGATTCAGGTTCACGCCCAGGTCTTGGAGAGTGAGATCGGGAAGATGCAAGTCGGCCGAGAGGTGGACCTCAAGTTCAGCGCCTACCCTGGAAAGGTCTTCAAGGGAACAGTGAGTGCGATCAGCCCCATAGTCAATTCCGAGTTTAAAACGTGCAAAGTTTTTATAGACGTGGAAAATCCTGAAGAGGAGTTAAAACCGGGAATGCATGCGGAGGTTGAGATCGCCGCTGAAATCCACAGGAATAAGCTTCTCGTCCCCCAGGATGCGATTTTAACGCGCTCGCAGCGAAAATTGCTATTTGTTGTCGAGGATGGCCTAGCAAAATGGAGATATGTCGAGATCGGGCTCGAAAATGAGGAATATGCCGAAATCTTGGACGGTGTCCAGGATGGAGAGCCGGTTATCGTAGAAGGGCATTTTACTCTTGCACATGATGCTCGTGTGAAGATCGTCGATTGATCTGCAAAATTCCATCCCTCGATCACTCAGCTGAAAATATTCGATAAATATATTTCGAATGAATTCCTACGGCTCTGTTGTTCGAGATTTGATTTCTCCGGCGACCATGTAGTTGTTGGGTGGGAATTCGTCGATCCAGACGCGGATCGTGGGAAGGGGGGCCTGGATGGATTCATGAACGGCCGCAGTGATGGCTTTAAGAAGAGCTTCCTTTTGTTCATCCGTTCTCCCCTCCATTAAATGCACTTCGACTAACGGCATTGTATTCTCCTTTAGGGTATGATTTTCTGTTCATTTTACAGGAAACTGGCAATGTTTGCAGGAGGAAAAAGAAGATAAGGGAAGAAAGGGGGACGGCTCTATTTTTTCAGGGAGTGCATTCCATCTAAAAATATAGAACCGTCCCCAATTTTTTTATTTGAGCTGGAAGCGTACGGTAACGGTAAAGATAACGCCTCTTGGGCGGCCGTTGATGACCATGGGTTCGTAGACCCACTGACGGACAGCGTCGATGGCAGCCTGGTCAAGAAGTGGGATGGACCTGAGAACTTTCACCCTCTGGACACGGCCGTAAATATCGGTGGTCGCTTCGACGATCACAACACCCTCCACACGGGCCTGTCTTGCGATTTCAGGATAGAGGGGGTCGACACGTTTGATAAGCTTGGGGGGTTTGATCTCGCCCACAGCCCGCACAGGAGCTTCCACTTCACCGACAACACCGCCGAGCACGCCGCCGACAACACCACCGAGGACACCGCCGACGACTCCGCCCTCGACGCCCCCTTCGACTCCGCCTTCGATACCGATATCGGAGAGTTCTTCTTCGGCGATTTCATCGGGGATCTCCACAGGTGCGACGAGTTGTCCGGGCTTGATGGTGGTCTGGGCCTGGACGGGTTTGATGCGGGTTCGCGTGCGGGATGAACTGCGTCTTTTCGCTGGCGGCGGGGGAGGCGGAGGTGGTGGCGGAGGAGGTGCAAGGAACGCACTGTACACTTCCACTTGAGGAACATCTGTGGGGTTCAGGAGAGGAACTATGATCATAGCTGCACCGACGGCTACGAAGAAAAGAAACGAGACGAGGAAGGCGATGGTTTTTCGGCCATATCCTTTATCAACGGTAAAAAAACAATCCGAAAACATATCTCCGGACTTTTCTTTTCCTTTTGGCGTAGTGTTTTCAGCCATTTTATTACCTCTCGTTTTATTGGTTTCGGCAAATAAAGTAAGAGTATAAACAAAAATAAACCTTTTGACAAGCTAAAAAAATCATTTTCCCATGCCTTTTTTCGGTTTGAAAAGCTTTTTCCAAAAGTAGAGGATCGAACAGGACTGATAGATCGACGAGTAGGTTCCGACCACGACTCCGATCATCATGGTAAATGCGAAGTCATTGATGACTTCGCCCCCGAAAAGGAACAGGGCGGCGACTGTGACGAAAGTGGTCCCGGACGTGATGACTGTTCGGCTGAGTGTCTGGTTGATGCTCGCGTCGAGAAGGTCATCGAACTCCTTTTTTCTGAGCAGTTTGAGGTTATCGCGAACCCTATCGAAGATTACGATCGTATCGTTCAGAGAATATCCGACAATTGTCAGGATAGCCGCGATCACGGGCAGGTTGATCTCTCTGTTTGTCAGGGAAAAAATACCGATGGTGATCAAAACGTCATGGGTGAGGGTCAATATTGCAGCCACACCATAAGCGAATTTGAATCGAATTCCGATGTAGATGAGCATACCGAGCAATGCCCAGACTGTGGCTTGGGTCGCTTTCCGCCTGAGGTCGAATCCGACCTGAGGTCCCACGGATTCGCGGCTGAGGACCGCCAGTCGGCTGAGGATGCTTTTGTCCTGTAGGGATCGGACGATATCGTTGCTGATACCGATCTCTTGTTCGATCTGCTCATAACTTGTGATGATTCCATTCGCTACACGAAAAGCGATGATCTGTCGAGCGGCCCCTTCG
>JASFEP010000360.1:0-4692 GCA_050124775.1 Candidatus Aminicenantota bacterium | reverse complement strand
GAAATGCGCGTCGAACAAGGCTATGAGCTGGATAGACCCTCGTTGCTCTTGTTAAAAGCCACAAAAGAAAATGCAGATATCCATGTAAACGTAGGGGGTAGGGTCTTCATGATTGCTAAAGGGAGAATCTTGATGTCAGATGAATCTTCCAACTGACGGGTCATTCAAGATTTTTAGAGTAAATGGAACACGATATCAAAGATCAGGATTAATTAAAATTATCAAATGGAATACAGGAGGAATAAGTGTTTTATAAAAAGGAAAACAGCCCTTACCGACAGCCGTTTAGAGGTGTGCGTTTTAAGTCCCTTGCCCACGGAGAAAAAACTCATCTGACCGAGTTCATGCTGGATAAAGGAAGTATTATTCCTACGCATTCCCATCCCCATGAACAAACAGGCTACATCATTTCTGGCAAGATGAAATTTACAATTGCTGACGAAGTTTTTTTGGCCGAAGGGGGCGACGGATGGAACATTCCAGGCGATGTCGAACACGGCGTTGAAGTTCTGGAAAACGCGTTGGTCATCGAGGTCTTTTCCCCGGTCAGGGAAGACTACCTCTAGCTGATGCTCATTTTGGGCTGAATGATCTCAGGTCAGCTTAATATTTTATGTTCTCATCACAATCCAAATTTCATATAAAGGGACTAATCTTAAAGTATTCTTTGACCCTTTCAATTTCTGTATGATATATTGACGGGCTGACCTTGATGATAACCAGAGTGCCGCATTTTAAAGCCTATCTCAAGTTGATCTGAGCTCCTCCCTCACGTTGTGAAAACGCAATAATCTTGGACATTTTTAAAATAAATGATAGGGGAGAGAATATGAGAATCAAAGACAGAGAATTATTGTTAGTATTGATTGTCTTGACTCTAGTTTCCTCTGGATTCGGAACAAAACTTGTTGCAGGAGAGGAAACGATCGCTAATAACGAAGTCAGGGTTTTCCTCCAGTCAGATTTTAAAGGCCCCTTTTTATCCTGGAAACTCGAACCAGGCATGCGACAGCGGTTCATTCATAATGTTGGCGATGCATGGAAAGCCAGGATTGTCTCGATACAGATGGGAACTGATGTAGCGATTATGCTCTTTCAGAAAGAAAATTTTAGATTTGCAGGAAGCGCATATACAAATCTGAGCGCTTCGGTCAATAATATATCTTTCAGTCTACCCGGAGCGGAGAACAAATACTCCTCTCTGATCATTTATCCTAAGACACAAGGGAATCCACTTGGAATATTAGCAGGGAATTCAGAAACTAGCGATTTCAGGTTTTTTCCTCTTCCGGAAAATAAAGATGAAAACAGGCAGGATCTGGCTGATATTCGGCATCTTATGAGTCCTATTGATTTTATACTTCTTTTTCCTGGAAAAGGTCCAGACAGCGCCGTGTCAGCGACATTGTATTCCGAGATACGCTTAAGCGGTCATTCAATAAAGCTTCCTCTTAAAGCAAGGAAGACAAGATACAACCTGATTGATCTCAATTTTGCAGGGAGAGCTAAATCTTTAAGAATAGAGCAGACAACGAGATCAGCTCAGCTCCAAAATGCTCAAGATACAGCATCGCAAAAAATAATTCGAAAGACTGTTCCCTCGAGCGCGATCAAAGTTCAGTCGGTTGCAGGCACATGTGCAATATCTGGAACTGCAAAAGGTATGCATACAGAAAGGGCTAGCCTCTACTCCGTTGTTCTCTATGGCCCGAACGATTTCACGATCAAGACCGGTGTCGCTAGGTTTGATAGCAAAGGAAGATTCCTATTCTCTTCACTTCCCGAAGGACGTTACAAGATAGTGATATCTCCCGATCCCGGTAAAGCGGATATGGGGTCTGTACCAAAGCCACCTAAGCAATCGGGATCTATCATCGAATGTAAGAGTGGGGAAACGAAACATATCGATATCTTTTTTGACTAACGTGTTTGACTCTTATTACACAATTTGATACGGTTGATGACAGTTGTAAGCGACCGAGGGTTTCAGGTTGTGTATAAGTCCCATTAAACATAAAAAGCCTCAACCAATAATTCTCATATCAGAAAAAAACATATACTATTTTTTATTGAGGGAGGGAGCTGAATGAAATCTATGAGATTGAAAAAGAAAGCGCTTAGTTTTGCCATTACTTATGCAGCAGTGTGTTTATTATGTACTTTTATTGATGCGCCATACACCACTCGTGCGGAGGCCTGGAATGGACCGGGAGGTCCGACAAGAAATGTAGCAACCCTTGAACTATACATTCCTCATAAAAGGTATCACTCCAAGGGGCATGCTTACATCATCGAACACGCTATGGATATTCTCGAAAACGACGGATACAGAAATTGGGCCGGGATTGCGCGCTCTTTTCGTCAGGAGTTATTAAACGGTGCACGACATGCTGACAGGATGTTTGGTAATCAACGGATATATCTTGCATTGCGGTATCTCGGCACAGATATCGCAGATCTCGGTGAAATCGCCAGCTACCCGATCGCAGGACAGGGACACTATTTCAATCCAGAAAGGTTCGACCGGAATGTGAGGAAATTTAGTGAAGGAGATAGATCCGGCCTCTACGCACCTGAAAAGATATTCTTCGATGGCTTGGGAAAGTTCGTAAATGTAATGCTAGCTGTTATCCAACACGGTGCAGATGCCGTAGTTGGCGGCGGTCTCCTCGATCTCCTCTTCCAATTGCATTTTAAGCTGGAGCCTCCCGGCTTAAAGATCGAATTCCCCTCAGCCATAGAAAATTTTGAGCTCTCCTATGATGAAGCCGTAACGCATTGGAAAAAAGGCTGGGACGGCTATTGGGAGTCCATGTTTCACTTGGGAAAGGCCCTCCATTATCTTGGCGACATGGCTATGGTGAATCATACCTTTGATAGCAATTTTCAGAACCATTCCCAATATGAGAATTATGCAGACAAGAAGGGCGATCTCCCTGAATTTAACGCGACCAGCGGGGGGAAATATGAGCATCTGGATAAAGAACCCTGGGAATACCTTTATCTTCTTGCCAGTATCATTCATAACGAAGACGATCTGAAGGCTGTTTCTCGAGGGGAGTTTGAACCTCAATTGAAAAAAGCCATGCCATTAGCCGAGCAGTATACAGCAGGATTAATGGCGAAGTTCTTTCAGGATGTAGGGGTCGATGAAGAGGGAAATCCGGTAGCGGTGTATGTCCGTTCTCAAGATGGAGGAAAAATCCCTGGAGCTTATATCTTTTATAAGGAAGCAAAGGCATTAGGGAATTGGAATTATGCAAGGACTGACTACGGCGGAAAATCTGAAATAAAGCTTATTCACGACGCCAAATACTGGATAAGACCTGCCATGCCAGGATATATTTTTGAAGGAGTTGCGCTCGATGAATTTCATGAGGGGAACTATGATGTTGTGGATTACTCACTCCACGATCAGCGAAAAGATTTCGTCTTAAAATCTCTGAAGCAGACAAAAATTGCGGAAGTGGCGTCTTCGCCCCAGGACCAAGAATCGCAGATGGATGTAGGTATAGCTCTTCAAAAGGGACTTCCTATTCTCCCGGAAAACCAGTGGGTGATCTCCCATGGAGGTTCATCGAAATCGAACCCGGGATTCGTAACCGACAGTATGGCAGAAAAGATCAACAGAGCGATAATCAGCATCTATCCAAGCAATTATTTTCTCGGTGTGGACAGGATGACTACTGGTTTTCCTGAATCGACATTGGTCGCTCTCCAGCTTTTGCTCTTGGCGAACAATAAGATAGGGGGCATAATCCAATCGCCAGGCGAAGTGGAAGCAGTCGTGAAAATGGCGAAAAATGAGGGAACAAAACCAGAAAGTGAAGCAGCATGGAGTAATTTAGTTTCAATGTTGCCCGAGGAGACGCTGACCGATGCCACTGGAAAGAATCAAACGGCCGTCAGTCTGATCGGTGGCGAGAACATTCATGACGGTTTCATAGAAGATTCACCGCTGCTTCTATTGAATGGAATGACTCCTGTTATCCCAAAGGCAGGAATCAAGGTCGAAGTCTCGATAATGGAACAGGAATTTCTTCCGGGAGTGAATAATTCTGTAGTCGTCACGACTGATGAATTCGGTCGCGCGTATGTCGAATTGAAAACTGGGAGCAATCCCGGACCGATAACACTTCGTGCAAGAGTCATTGAAAATCCGACTGCTCTTCAGGTCGAGCCACAAGCATCTGTACAAATTATTTCACAACCCTCAATCGATAGAGTTGATCGAGATCCTCCCACGCTTCCCACACTCTCTACAACGCCTTTTAAACATGCAGTTGTAGCCAGCAGTAAAAAAACTGCAGATTATACCGTGACCTTTGAAAAAGGGGAAGTGGTAAGGGTCGATAAAGTCGGCGGGGTAGTAGCGCCTGTCCCGACGACTGGTCCATGGAGTAAATCATGGGACTCTGTGGGGACTGTAGTGCTAGGTTTTAATCCTATAGAAAAAGTGACACAAGTGTATGCAACGGAGCGCTCTTCCGGAGACATCTACCGGTATGTCGGGAGATGGGAAAAGATCGGTGATTCGGGCGCGATGTTCGTGGCTGACCATACAGGCCATCTTTACGGACTTTCATCGGATAAATCGGGAGTCTATGAATTCTCAGGAACACCCGGGAAGTGGACTAAAGTCGGGGGTGCAGCAGGCCAAATATATGCAGGCGGAGATAAACTGTACGCCAC
>JASFEP010000359.1:0-4695 GCA_050124775.1 Candidatus Aminicenantota bacterium | reverse complement strand
CCCGTAAGTCTACAGGCTTTGAGGGATTCTTCCCTGGCACCATATTGCTTGGGGATGACCAAGCTTGTGGCTAAAATGATCCCACAAGAGCTCAAAGACACCTTCAAAGAGACATATGAAGATATTTTGGGCGGGAGGCCGAAAAATGCAAAAAGAGTTTAGGGAACTCTCCCTTCACCAGAAAATGATTGTTCTTGTAACGGAATTGGTCGAAAAGGAATTGCCCATAAAGGAAGCCCTGAGAGAGTTTGAGAAGATCTATATCGAAACGGCCGCAAAAAAATACAATGGGAACAAGACAAGAATAGCGAAAGCCCTGGGGATCCATCGGAATACTCTTCATAATCTCTACAAGGCTCTTAAAATTTAGCACTCTAAAGAAAAGAGTGCTAAAAAATTGATTTTTTTGCTTGACAACTGGGGGATTTTTCTTTATATTAGCACTCTCTTAGCAAGTCTGCTAAAAATTAAATCCATAGGAGGTTTCAATGAAGGTGATTCCTTTACATGACAGAGTTCTGTTGAAGCGTTTGGAAGAAAAGGAAACCGTTAAGGGTGGGATTATCATTCCTGATACCGCCAAAGAAAAGCCCCAGGAAGCTGAAGTGATCGCAGTGGGAAAGGGAAGAGTTGGTGAAGACGGCAAGGTTATCCCTCTCGAGGTCAAAAAAGGTGATAAGGTTCTCATCGGAAAGTTCAGCGGCACAGAAGTCACCATAGACGATACTGAGCATGTCATCGTTCGTGAAGAAGAGATCTTAGCTAAAATCACCTGAGTAAGTGAAAAGGAGAAAAAATGGCAAAACAAATTACACTCGGAGACGAAGCGAGACAGTCCCTTTTGAAGGGTGTCAACGCTTTGAGCAATGTCGTTAAAGAAACATTGGGTCCAAGGGGAAAAAATGTCGTTCTGGAGAAGAAATTCGGATCCCCCACGAGCACAAAAGATGGTGTGACCGTAGCCAAAGAAGTGGAGTTGGAAGATCCTCTTGAAAATATGGGCGCACAGCTCGTGAAAGAGGTCGCATCCAAGACATCGGATGTGGCCGGAGATGGAACCACAACTGCGACTGTTCTGGCCCAAAGCATTTATTCCGAAGGGCTCAAGTATGTCACCGCTGGAGCCAATCCGAATCTGATCAAAAAGGGCATCGATCAGGCTGTCGAAGCCATTGTCGGTGACTTGAAGAAATTGAGCCGCGAGGTCAGCGGTGAGATGATCGCCCAGGTCGGCGCCATATCGGCGAACAACGATGAATCGATCGGAAAGATCATTGCCGAAGCCATGGATAAAGTGGGCAAAGACGGCGTCATCACCGTAGAGGAAGCCAAAGGTTTGGAAACGACAATGGATATCGTGGAAGGCATGCAGTTCGACCGCGGCTATCTCTCTCCCTATTTCATCACTGACCCGGACCGGATGGAGTGTGTTCTCGAGAACCCGGTGATCCTGCTCCATGAGAAAAAAATCAGCAATCTGCGCGAGTTTTTGCCTTTGCTCGAAAATATCGCAAAGATGGGACGGCCGTTGTTGGTGATCGCCGAAGAAGTCGAGGGTGAAGCCCTGGCTACACTGGTCGTCAACAAACTCAAAGGCACTTTTTCCTGTTGTTCTGTTAAAGCCCCTGGATTCGGGGACAGAAGAAAAGCCATGCTCGAAGACATCGCTGTTCTCACCGGCGGAAAAGTCATCACAGAAGATATCGGTGTCAAACTGGAGAATGTCACTGTGGACTGGCTGGGTGATGCCAACAAGGTCGTTATCGATAAGGACAACACAACGATCGTTGAAGGCAAGGGAAGCACCGAGGAAGTACAAGCACGGATCAAGCAGATCAGAACCCAGATCGAAGAGACAACTTCCGATTATGACAGAGAAAAGCTTCAGGAAAGACTGGCCAAGATGGTCGGCGGTGTTGCGTTGATCAAAGTGGGAGCCGCCACGGAAACAGAGCTCAAGGAGAAAAAGGCGAGAGTTGAAGACGCCATGCATGCTACAAAAGCGGCTGTCGAAGAAGGAATCGTGCCAGGAGGAGGCGTCGCTCTCTTAAGAAGCCAAAAGGTTCTTGATGGGTTGAAGGTCGAGGGCGATTTGAAGATCGGTGTCAACATTGTCAGGCGTGCTGTTGAAGAACCCATGCGCCAGATCGCAGACAATGCGGGATACGAAGGTTCGATCGTCGTCGAAAAAGTGAAAGAGTTGGAAGGCGATAAAGGATTCAATGCCCTCACAGAAAAGTATGAAGATCTCGTGAAGGGGGGTGTTTTGGATCCCACCAAGGTTGTGCGCACAGCTCTGCAGAATGCATCGAGCATTGCCGGACTGCTTCTTACTACGGAAGGATTGGTTTCCGAGATTCCTGAGGAAGAAAAGGCGAAGATGCCTCCAATGCCTCCCGGAGATATGTACTAGAACCAAACGCTCAGACTCAAAAGGCCCCGGGTCTGTTCCGGGGCCTTTTTTTTTGCACAGAAGCGAGCATATTTATGCAGGATCAGACACCGAAATCGCCGATTCCCAGAGCTTTTGGGAAAAGGGTCCAATCTAAACTTACCGGACCGTTTGTGTAATAACCCCTGCGTTGAGCCGTAACCGTACATACTGCGAGAAGCCGTAGGGCATGGATTGTAAGGGGGGAATGTGGTATATTTGAGGGCGTGTTGAAGCTATTTGACCGGTATATTCTCAAGGATATCCTTCCCGCATTTTTCATCGGCCTCATTGTCTACTCTTTCCTCCTTTTGATGAACCAGATTCTTTTGCTTTCGGAGATCCTAATCACCAAAGGTGTTTCGCTAGCAGTCGTTCTTTCGCTTCTTTTTTATCTGATGCCCTCGGTTCTAGCCTTTACTCTTCCCATGTCCGTGGCAGTCGGAATCCTGGCCGGGCTGAGCCGGCTCTCATCGGATTCTGAGATCATTGCGTTTAAAACATTGGGAGTGGGACACAAAAGGATCATAAGACCGATCCTTCTGTTTGGCCTTTTTGGTTTTGTGATCACCTCCTTCCTCACGCTCTATCTCGCTCCTCGTTCCAATTATCAATGGGGACAGATGTTCTCCAAATCTGTGCTTTCGAAAGTTCAGCTCAAGATCAAACCGCGCCAATTCAACGAATCGATTCCGAACATGGTTTTTTACATCCAAGATATCGCTCCGGATGATGAATGGAAAAATGTTTTCATCTATTTTTCTGAGCCGCGCGAGGAGCCGCGGATCATTTTTGCGAAAAGAGGAAACCTGAATTTCCATCAAGAATCTCAGAATGCGACCCTCGAACTCACCGATGGAGTGCTTCACTCATACCCAATGAGCGAACCCGTCAAATACAGGGTGACCACATTCAAAACTTTCGAAGAGAACCTTCCGGTGAAAAACATCATCACCCGGAGTACTGGTGGAAAACACGTGAGAGAAAAAGATATCGGAGAGTTGAGGAAGGATGCCGAAGAGATCCGGGCGGATCTCGCAGAGTTTCCCGAGGAAAAAACAACATCCCGCCAATACTGGAACCGAAAACGGGACCTGATCTCTCATTGGGTGGAGATCCATAAAAAATTTGCGCTGCCTTTCGCATGTCTCATTTTTGCTGTGCTCGGCCTCCCTCTTGGAGCAACGACGAGAAAAGGGGGCCGAACGAGTGGATTCACCATCAGCATCGGGATCATTCTTATCTATTATGTGTTGATAACAGCGGGCGAACAGCTCGCCATGGACGGGAAGATCCCTCCCTTCGTCGGGATGTGGGGGCCGAATATTATTTTTGCCATCTGCGGCGTCTTTCTTCTTATAAGGTCTGCTAAAGAAACCTCGCTCATTGCCTTTGTATACAGGTTCTTTCGGCGCTACAAGATAAAGAGATCCGCAGAAAGGATCGGCACACCCCGAGCCCCTGGACCTAGACTGCCTTTTTCCCTTAGATTCCCCAATATCCTTGACCGGTACATCTTGAGAAAATACCTGTTCATTTTTGGATTGGCCTTCTTCAGCATGCTCTTTATTTTCGTGATCGTTACTTTTTTTGAACGGATCGACAGTGTCTATGAGTACAATAAACCGCTCGGCATGTTCTTCCGTTTCATCTGGCTCAAAATGCCGGAGTTTATCCATTATATCCTTCCCATCGCAGCGCTGATCTCGACCCTCTTGAGTTTGGGTCTGGCGCATAGATTCAACGAGATCACGGCCATGAAGGCCTGTGGCATAAGCCTCTATCGCATCATAATACCCTTGCTGTTCATGGGGATATTGATCAGTTTTTCGGCCTATTACAATCAGGAGAATATCCTTCCCTTTTCCAACAAGAAGGCAGAAGAGATCTGGTACGAGATCATCGATGTTCCGGCGCGATCCTACCGGCATCTCGATCGCCGGTGGGTCCTCAACAGAGAAGGAAACCGCATCTATAACTATAGCTATTTGGATCAAGAGGCGCTGGCCTTCAATCACCTTTCTGTTTTCGAGATCGATTCGGTGGCGTGGTCTTTGGATAGGAGAATATTTGCGGAAAAAGGTCTCCTACAAGGTCAAAACCTGTTGCTGAACAAATCCTGGTACCGGGTCTTTGACGGAGATAGACCCGTGGAGTACGAGAAAAATGACGAAATGGTCTTATCTGGCGTGGAGGACAAAAACTTTTTTCTCAAGGACTGGAAAGAGCCGGATCAGATGAGTTATGGAGAGCTGAGACAGTAT
>JASFEP010000358.1:0-4714 GCA_050124775.1 Candidatus Aminicenantota bacterium | reverse complement strand
ACGGATGATGGTATCCGTGCTATCTCTTGTCGTGCCCGGGATCTCGCTCACGATCAGTTTTTCTTGACCGCAGAGGCGGTTCACTATCGATGACTTACCTACGTTGATGCGCCCGATAATGGCAATTTTAAGAGCATCTACTTCCTGTTCTTCATGGAGAGAATCGGGGAGAAGGTTATACAATCCCTCTTCCAGGGATTCGATGTTCATTTTGTGCTCCGCAGAAACGGGCATTACGCGCTCCTCACCCAACCTATAATAATCCCCGATCCTTTCTTCCCCGGAGGGAGAATCTATTTTATTGACAGCGACAAGAATGGGCTTATTCATTTTTTTGACAGAAAAATAAAGTTCCTCTTCTGCCGGCAGGAGCCCTCTCTTCCCATCCAGGACAAAAATTAGGATGTCTGCATCTTTAGAGGCCTCCCACGCTTTTTCCTTCACCTGGGCAGAAAAGGGGTCCTTCTTGAAATCGAAGAACCCCCCTGTATCGATGAGGATGAACCTTTTATCCTTCAGGGTGCATTCTGCAGCCACTTGATCTCGGGTCATCCCGGGCATAGAATGGACCAGCGACTTTTTTGTCTTCAAAAGTCGATTGAACAGAGTAGATTTGCCGACATTAGGGAAACCCACGATCGCCACCTTCTTAAGTCTCTTCATCTGGTTCCTGTCTGTCACCTGGATTATTCACGGACCGAGGCCAACCCACCCCAGCTCCAATCCTCCCCGCCCGTTCATAAAGCTAGAGGCGGTGGCACCCGAAGTTTGGCTGGTTAGGTCGGGTCGGTAGTGAACTAACGCGATGAGGCTACAATGATGGCTTTGTAGGAAGATCGGTGGGCAGGTTGGGTCGGCGCCCGAAGGGTATAAGATGTCGATTATAAATGAAGATCGAATGGGATATAAAGCGATTAAAACAATATCCCAACAAACATACGTATATTCCGATATTGAGCTATTTATAATAAATATCGACATTTTTTATGAATAATCAAGGTGAGTTGGAGACGAGGTCGTACCGGGGAACAAGAGGCCGGCTCAGGTCAATATGACCGGCCAATGTCTCTTTCTCGCTCCCATCGATCAAGATGAATACTTTTTTGATGGATTTGAAATTGTAAGTCAAGGTGTTGACGACAGAAAAAACGGTCCCCATCTCAGCTGAAGTGCCCGAGAGATGCTCGTCCCGTATTTCGCCTGAAAAATCCACATAAGCGACTCCTCTCTTCGTTATGAAAAATTCTCTGAGTTCCGTGCCTTCGGGTAAAGGGGAGAGCAATCCTTGCTGAGACCCATTCAACAATTCTTCTACCGATTGAATTGCCTGGCGAACGAGAGAGGGGTGCTCGACAATCTCCCTCTTTTCCGAGTGCAAGTAATTATCGTCCTTGGATAAAAAATAGAGGGTGATTGTTCTGGTCTGAAGAGTCTCCTCAGAGAGGGCATCTCCCTCCTGTAGGGATTCATCGAGCGAATGCCTGATCTTTTCTTCGCCTCCGCTCCAAAAGAATGCAAATGCCAGAACGAGCAACACAACGACAAGTGCTCCTAGTATAGTTATCTTTTTCGCATCCATCATAAAACGTCATTCGTCTGAATTAATTTTGAGATAATTGGCAATTCCATGATAGATGGCGCGTGCCACATTGAGCCTGAATTCTTCTGTCTGCAGTTTCCTTTCTTCCTCTGGATTGGAGATAAAGGCGATCTCGACCAAAACTGCCGGACAGGCAACTCCTGTGAGGACTTTGAACGGGGCCTGTTTTATGCCACGGTTGCGGGTTCCCAACAGAGAATTCAGCTCTCGTTGGATGTTTTCTGCGAGCTCGCTGCTCTGTTTGATAAAAGCCGACTGCGCCATATCCCACAGGATCATCATGATGTCGTCCTCGTCATCGCTGGAGATTTTCGCTTCGATTTCTGACGAGTTGTTTTCCATGTAAGCCAATCGTCTCGCTTCTTCATCCGTTGCGTTCAAACTGAGAAAGTAAGTCTCCGACCCCCGCGCGCTGGTTCGGGGAAAGCCGTTCACATGAACGCTTATAAAAATCACGGCCCTGTTGTTGTTGGCGATAGCGGCCCTGTTCTCGAGTGAGACGTCCACATCCTTATCTCTTGTCAAAACGACGCGATAGGCCAGGTTTTTCTCTATGAGGGTTTTCAGTTTTTGACTGATGGGCAACGTGAGGTTCTTCTCCAAGGTCCCGAACTTGCCCTTCGATCCCGCTTCTAAACCTCCGTGGCCGGGATCGATGACGATTGTTCTGAGGCCCTGCGAGGCCAACGGTGCCGACGGAGGTGCAGAGGGTCTTTCCTCCTCCTCCTGTTCTCTATCACCTCTCTCAGGGACCGCTTCCCGGGATTCAGCCCGATTTGTTTTCGGTTGAGGTGTTCTTTTCGGCTTTTCCGTAGCGGCCGGTGGGGCAGGCGTTTCTTTCTTCGGCGGCTCGGGAGAATGGATATCGATGACGATCCTATGCGGGTTGGTGAGGGTGAAGGATTCAAAGCTGAAATCAGAGCCTGCCGCGTTAATGGTCAACATATAATAGTCGGACCCCTTAGCCCATCCCAGGGATTTGACAAATTTGCTCTTGAATGACTGCCGGTGGATCGTGAAATTCCCCTCAGCCCTGAATCTCACGAGAAAAAGAGAGGTGTGTTGTTCGACATGGTAGCTGAGTGGAGTTGCGGATTCGATGATCACGCGTCCGTAGCCTTCGTAATCTCGAACAGAGACTTTGATAGAGGTAAGAGACTGGGAAGAGAGAGAAACAGCCAGAATTAGGATAAAAAACGCAGCTATCAGGTTTCTTTTATGGCTATTCGGCAACGTTCTCGTTCCAATCGTATAGTGGAGGCGGCGGGAATCGAACCCGCGTCCGAAGACATTCAACGAAAGGCTTCTACATGCTTATCCTTTTCGTTTTTCTCATTCCACGGCTTCTGAAAAGGAAAGATACCGTGAAACCAGCCCTGATTAGGGTTCGCTTGCCGGGCTCAGGACGGGCCCGGTTCGCTATCCTGCTCGTCGACGCCCCTCAAGCACCGCAGGAGAGTGCAAGAGAAACGGCATGCCTAAAGATTAGGCAGCGACTTGAAGTGGTTCTGCACTTACTTTGTGTCCACCTTTTTAACGAGGTGGATGGAGCCTCGACATGCGACCTTAGTCTCAATTGTCTCCGTCGAATCCAGTTCGCCCCCGATTCTCCAAACTTTATTATATTTGGGCTTCAAAATCTTGTCAAGAAGGCTTAGGATCTCTCTTCCATTTCAACCAATCTGGATCCGCTGAATTTTTCGATGGGATGTTAAATATTTGCGGCTCTGATTAACTGCCCAGTCAGAAGAATGTCTTCAAGCTTAAGGATCTGACTGTATTCATTCATCACGCCATAAACTGTTTAACCCGTTCCCATATATTTTTTATCACTTCTGTGGTAGGGGACTGTGTAAACTCAACCAAAGAAAGCGCCTCCATTTGAGCATCGGTCACTTTTTTGTCATAGGGAATCGTCCCCATGAATTCGGCACTGTAATCCTTGGCCAGCAGCTTTATCTTGTCCGTCATCTCTAAGTTGAGGTCAAATTTATTCACAACGATTCCTGAAGGTATTCCAAAATGCTTTGTGACCTTTAAAATTCGATCCAGATCGTGAATGCCCGATACAGTCGGTTCTGTGACGGCAAGCGCATAGTTCGCACCGGTCAGGGAAGCAATGACGGGACAGCCCGTGCCCGGTGAGCCATCAATAATGGCCTCGCCGATTCCGGCTTCCTGAGAGAGTCTATCTTGATTTTTCCTGACCAAAGTCACTAATTTCCCCGAGTTTTCCTCGGCAATCCCCAGTTTGGCGTGGCTCATGGGACCGAACCTCGTCTCGGAAATATACCATTCTCCATTGATGGCCTCTTCAACCTTGACAGCATCATCCTCACACACAAGATAACAAACTCCACAGCCTTCACATGCTAAAGGATCAATATAAAAACGGGATCCCTCGGGAGTTTTTTCCTCATCGATCGCTGAAAACCGACATTTTTGTTTACACTTTCCGCATGAAGTACACTTTTTTTGTATGATCTCGGCAACGACTCCCCCGCTAAAATCCCCTCTCTCTTTAATTTGAGGATCCAAAATCAGATGCAGATCCGCCGCATCGACGTCACAATCAGAAATGACCGTTTTTTTAGCCAGCGCAGCAAAGCAGGCAACGAGGGAGGTTTTTCCTGTTCCTCCTTTCCCACTTATCACCACAAGCTCTTTCGGTTTTTTTGCGGCAGGAGCTTCAATTTGTTTCGCTCCTCCTGTTTTCTCTTTTCCTTTGTCGATTTCTCCCCTTTTCTTTTTCTGCACTGGTCTCTTTTTCCTGCTCGCTTCCATAATCATATGGACCATGTTTTCAAAAATTTCCCTGTATTGAGGAAGCTTCTCCACAACGATGTCTCCTCTGGAATAGACCTCGGCCACCTTTCGATCGTCGGGGATCTCTCCGACAACGGTTAATCCTTCACCCCGCAAATATTCCTTCAAATCATCGTTTCTGTAATCAGCGCGGTTTACGACGATTGCCGGTTCCTGGCCGACCTCGCGAGACATATCCACCGCCAGTTTGAGATCGTTGATACCGAAGGGCGTAGGATCTGTGACCAGAACGCAGACATCCACGTCTTTAACGGTCTCCACTACAGGGCAACTGGTGCCAGGGGAAGA
>JASFEP010000357.1:0-4716 GCA_050124775.1 Candidatus Aminicenantota bacterium | reverse complement strand
CACCTTCATGGTTGAAAATGTCGCACCAATATTCACCCTGTCTCTCTCCTTTTTCGAAAGTTACAGCATACAAACGCCCTTCATCATCTGAAAAGATGGCATGAACTGGGGGCAAATGATCGGGAATGATCGCGGGATCACGCAGTTGAGGCTTATCGGGCAGCCCCTCTAAAAGCGCCTCCTTTGTATCAGCCCTCAGCCTGACCGGATTATACTGCTTTCGAATTTTTCGGATTAACGAGCCCTCATGGTCATAGATCAGGATTTCGTAGCCTCTTTGTTCATTGATATGGTAAATTCTGTTCTCGCCCAAATGCCAGGAAAAGATGGGATCTAAAAAATAGATCTTTTTGGCGATACGCAACATGTCCAGTTGCTGGATCTCCTTCTCATCCGGATTGAATAAACTGACCTTTTCCTTGAAGTGTTTGGAGGCAGCGTCATCAGCTCCGGCTTTCCAAAAGGCGATAAAATTCCCGTTTTCTAAGGGATTGACAATGACGAAAGCAGGATCGATCCGTATTTCTGAAATCACCTCTCCTTCCTTATCGAAGACCATGAGCTTTTTCAAAACATCTGTGACGGACAGACGGTCCTGGGGAAGCATTCGGGGAAGGAGAGGATATTCCATCTCGCCGGGGCCCTGGCCTTTGCGTCCAAAGGACCTCTCGAATTTTCCCTCTGGCGTGAATTTGTAGAAAAAGTGGTTCTCCCCCCGGTGGCTTAAAATATAGATGTTGCCTCCGGAATCGACCTGAAAGGCATTGATATCGACCAAGCCGGTCACGACCACTTCCGAGTCTTCCGTATCCAAAATCATGACCTCCTCTAATTTTAGGGAAAGGGATTGCCTGTCTATTTGGTGGGGATCGATGTGGTTGAGGACGACCTCGACGCCGTCCTCAAGTGCTTTCTCGACTTGCTCCTGCTGATGTCTGCATCCAAAGATCAAAAGAGCAAACAGAATAAAAATAAAGGGCTTATTCTTCATAACGACCTGTTTATATTATAAAAATATGTGAAATGCAATTTGAGTTTGAAATTGACTTCTTAGGGGTATTGGAGTATGTTTTGCTCAAAATTTAAGGGGAGGATACTGCGAATACGAAAAATTCTCCTTCAGAGAGTCTTCCTGACATTAATGAGGGGGCCATCCTTCCAGGATGAAAAAAATCATGAAAACTTTCTGAGACAGGAAAATGTATAAAAGATTGATCGCTGATCTTCATCGGGCGATAAAAAACATCACAGGCCGTGAGCATCCGATCGCTGATCGGAATTACCACAAGCACGATGAGTTCCTCTCGTATGGCTTGAAAGCTTCAGAATTTCGAGAGTTGCTGAAAGATTTTCATCCGCGGTTTCTTAAGCTTTCTCTTCAAGAAACTATGGATCTTGCCGAAAAGCTCCACCAGGAAAACGTAGGAGAACTTGCACACATAGGGCTCTACATCATAACACTTAGGAGCAAAGATCTTACACCCGAACATTTTGATTTCTTGGATGGATTGCCGGAGTATTTTCATAGTTGGTCGCACGTTGATCATATCGCCATGGGAGTTATGCAGCCGCTGTTGTGGAGCTATCGGAAAGAGACGCTAAAGCTACTTGATGAATGGAGTCGTTCTCCCATTCGATGGAAACGGAGAGCGAGCGTGGTTTCCTTCGTACGAAAGGCTGCGAAATCCGGGGAATTCACCGACGACGTCATCCGTCTCTGTGAAAACCTTATCTGGGATGAGGAGGACATCGTTCAAAAGGGAGTGGGGTGGGCGCTCAAGGACAATCTGCGGTCAGCACCGGATCGCATCCTTCCCTACATCAAAGACCTGAGGCGTCGCGGAGTGTCTTCGATGATCACACTCTATGCCATCCGGGACTTGAAGGGAGAGAAACGCAAGGAAGTTCTTGCGGTGAAGAAGTCATCCCCCAGCTAATCTGGATTATTCACGGACCAAGGTTGCCGCAAAGGCGAAGCAGTAGCCCCTGAAGATGTAGTGAACTAATTCGAGGGGGCTGCACGGAAGGCTTTGTGGCGAGATCGGTCCGACCGGAGGGGAAAAAATGCCGCCATTAATATATCAAATGGTTTTAGAGTGTAAATCTGGCAGCAGATTTTATGAATAATTTAGATCAGTCTGAGTCGTACATCGAGTCGATAATGTGATCATACTTCTTCATCACAGCCTTACGCTTCATTTTTAGAGTTGGGGTCAATTCCCCTGTTTCGACAGAAAAATCGTTGGGAAGGATTCGGAAATACTTGATTGTCTCATACCTCGCTAAAATTGCATTCACTTCATCGACATATTTTTGGACTGTAGCGATTATGGCTTCGTTTTGAACGGCCTCTTCCATGCTCATAGCGCCTATTCCCAACTGTTCACATAGTTTTGGCAGACTATCCCCATCGAGAGTGAAAAGACACGTCAGGTGTTTCTTTGTGTCTCCGATGACACAAGCCTGTGAAATACCCGGATAGCCCTTCAGAAGAACCTCGATGTTTTGCGGTGTAACATTTTTCCCGCCCGCTGTGACGATGATATCCTTTTTTCTATCCGTAATGATGAGATATCCATCCTCATCGAAATGACCGATATCCCCTGTGTAAAGCCACCCATCTTTCAAAGCTTCATCGGTTCCAGCGTCATCTTTGAAATAGCCGGTGAAAACAATGTCGCCTCGTAGGATTATCTCGCCGTCTTCGGCGATAGCCACTTCACAACCCGGGAGAGGGACTCCTACAGCGCCAGGAACAGTTTTGCCGGGAATTGTCGCAGTGCATACGCCCGTGCACTCCGTTTGTCCGAACATTTCGAATATGTCCATTCCCATAACTCCGAAGAACTGACTCACCGGCGCTGGGAGTGGAGCCGCGGCACTTCCCATAAAATGTTGCCGGTCCAATCCCATTTTTGCCTTGATCTTACTGAAGACGACCTTACTGGCTAGATTCCACTTTTTTTGGGTCATGAATGGGAGATCTTGATCGCTGTTCCTGGCTATTCTGGCTTTTTCTCCCACTTTAAGAGCCCAATGGAACAGAGATCGCTTGAGAGCCGATCCATCGGCCACTTTCTCGAGGATTGCGGTTTGGGCCCTTTCATAAAGTCTGGGGACAGAAAAGAAAAGCGAGGGACGGGCTTCAGCCAGATCTTCCATCAGTGTTTCGATGCTCTGGGCAAAGTTCACAGTAAAACCACCGGCGATCCCACCCGCTATATTTTGAACTTGTTCGGCGATATGGGAGAGGGGTAGGAAGGAAATCGTGTCAGATTCATAGAGATAATCGTAAACGGTCAGTAATCCGGTTATCTCAGCGACGAGATTTTTTTGAGTCAACAAAACCCCCTTCGGCGGGCCGGTCGTACCCGATGTGTAAAGAATTCCTCCCGGAGAGTCCGGTGTGAGTTTCTCGATTTGATCTTTAAGAAAACCGGGATTTTCCTCACAATATTTCAACCCTCGATCGCAAAGCTCATCGAACTTCCCTACGCCTTCAGGAGGTTCACCGAACATCAAAATGGTCTGCTCAAGATCAGCAAGATCGTTTCGCCAGCTATCTGTTTTGGAAACTTGTTCGAGATCTTGAACGAAGACAATCTTGGCCTCGCTGTGTTCGGCAACATATTTGGCCTGATCAGAAGTTGCATTGGGGTAAATGGGAACCTGATAGGCGCCTAAACTCTGGACGGCCAGGGCAATAAAGAACCATTCGGGGCAGTTTGTAGAGATAATGCAGACTTTGTCTCCGGAATTTACGCCCTGCGCTTTAAGCCCGCCCGCAACTTTTTCGACATGACTTAAATAGTCACTCCAGGAATATTCATTCCAAACACCATCTTTTTTATACCTGAGTGCCGCTCTGTTTGAGCCGAATTTTGCAGCGCGTTTTAAAAAAATCTCGGGAATGGTCTCTCCCGGGACTTGCAGCTCCTTTAAAGCCGCCCCTTTTTGAATCGAAGCAAATTTTGTCATTTTTACCCCCAAATATTTTCCCTGTTTATAATGGGATAAAGATATCACAAAAAAAAATGCGGAGTCAATTGGATAAAAATATTAGTCAAATTTTAAAGTTCGGTAAGAGTTGCATATCTATCTCTACACAAAAGGGATCATTCAATTGACTCCATGCTAGAAAATGTTATATGAAATAGCTTCTAGATTTCAGTTGGAGGAAAAATGGATAAAGATAAAGCTAAAGAGTTAACTTCTCCTTGCGGATTGCCCTGTTTTCACTGTCCTGCACACCTGTCCCTATCAAACGCTGAGATAAGGAAAAAAGTGTCGGAAGCCCTAAACATTCCCGAAGATAAAGTCACCTGCGAAGGATGTAGGCCTCAAGAAGGCAGGATTAAGCTGCTCAAGCCTGACCAACAGTGTAAAATATTTATGTGCGTTGCTGAAAAGGGAATAGAGTTCTGTAATGAGTGTGACGATTTCCCTTGCGGACGATTTCAACCTTATGCGGATGAGGCCCATTATCCGCACAATACGAAGATGTATCAGCTCTGTATGATGAAAAAACTCGGCTTTGAAAAATGGGCCGCGGAAGAAGCCCAAAAGATTTGGGATACCTACAGGACCGAACCGTTTAACTTCGATAACATTCTGTATTGAAATATTCGGGGTTGATATATTTTTGCCGGATCTTGTCAGCTAAGAGTTTTGTGATATGAGTCAGATCCGATCCTCTTCGCATAGAGGCTTCAAAGT
>JASFEP010000356.1:0-4761 GCA_050124775.1 Candidatus Aminicenantota bacterium | reverse complement strand
TATGCATTGGTCTTCTGGACAATGACCCAAAATCGCTATTTGTCCGAAGTGGTCAGGATCCAGAAAGACAGAGGCCACAAAGTCTGCACAACAGGACCCTATAAATACGTTCGGCATCCCATGTATGTCGGCGTCATCATATTCGTTATCTGTTTGCCCCTTGCGCTTGGCTCCTTTTTTGCATTGATCACCGGTCTCCTTATTATCCTCGTCTTCCTGATCAGGACCTGGTTGGAAGATAAAACCCTCCAGAATGAGTTGCCGGGCTACAAAGAATATGCAGAAGAGGTCCGCTACAAACTGATTCCGGGAGTCTGGTAGGTGTATGCAGCAACGAACGAATCAGATTTCTCGTCAGCCTATGAAAATTTCAAGAAAATAATCCGTACTTTTTCTCCAATTTCTTAATCCGTTGAATGGACTTTGTGGAAAATACGGGAACACTTCCATTCATCTTCGCTGCTTTATTATAGAGGTAGAAAAATTTGAAAGGGCTTCTTACAACATCCACCAATGCCTGTCTGCCGAGCTGCCCTAAGATAACATTCGCCATGTAAAAACCCGTGGGATGACCTGCTCTTGTTATCAGCCTTCTTATTTCCGCGTTGAACTCTTTGTGTTGCGATGGCTGATCGGTGATCTCCGATAGGATCTTATCGAACTTTTTGATTACCTCCGGCTGTCGGGCTTGCTCATCCCCGATCTGTTTGGCCCAGTCCGTATCCGCAAAACAGCAGCCATCCAAATAGAGTTGTCTCACATTTATCAGATCAGCGATACCTTCATTCTCGATCTGATCTAACCTCCAGATGAGACTGTAGTCATCGCTTTCTTGATCAGGAAATTTAAATTCACGCATCTGGTCTCTGTAGTAATGGAAAAATTCGTGGGCGAAGTACAGGACATGGGGACGCTCTTTTGTGTAGCCTTGTTTCTGCAGGATAGCCAGCCTGTTTGGGGTCAGCAATTCTTCCTCCCTGGTCAATTCATTGATGGACATGATGACCGGTGTATAACCTCTGGAATCGTTGAAAATGATGAACGATACATCCGGTGGCATACCTACCTTGTCTTCAGGCAAGTATATGAGCAGTTCTTTGATGGCATTCTCTGTGTAGGGAAAGCTTTCAAAGCTTTTGACCTTTGCGATGATTTTTTCTTTGTTTTTGAATGAATAGTCCAGAGACTCGAACATGCTATTCGTAAACCAGAGGCGAAATTTGTTGCCTCCGTCTGCAGCAGCATCTTTCATTTTTTGAATATCCGAACTTTTTGAAGGCATAAAAGCTGCTCTGTAATATCTTTGAAAGGTCTCCTCCTTGAATTCGCGACGGAACATTTCCGCATACCCGGGTGTGTTGAACAGAGCCTCCCACTGTTCATGCAGGGGTTCTTTATCTTGAATGAGAATATCCGCTATCTTCCAAAACTCGTGGACTCCAGAGAATTCAAAATTCGGATTTTTATCCGTAGCCGCATAATTCAATGCTGTGAGATAAATGATCATTATTGAGAGTACAGTCATTTTATGGTGCATCTTTCAATTTCCTCCTCCTAGGCATCAAGAATAAAAGATATCCCTGCAATTTTAAAGACTTTAGGGAAAAAAGGCCCGGCCGATCGGGAAATTGACCGGTCCATTTTGAGTATGATATGTTTGCGGCGTGGAAAACGCCGAACTCACATTTGATGCCTAAAATGAAACGTCCAATCTGGAAGGCTGTGGTACCTGTGCTTGCAGGATTGGCGATAGCTCTCATCCCTTCTCCTCAGGGGCTTGAACAAAATGCCTGGTTTTACTTTGCACTGTTCGTCTCTGTTATTTTCGGGCTGATTTTCGAACCGATCCCCTCCGCTGCAGTAGGCGTTATCGGAGTGACATTGGCTGCCACTCTCAGACTGGTTCATACACCCCCACAAATGGCAGACCCGACATTCGATCTGACGAAAGAATCCATCGTATGGGCACTCTCCGGCTTCGGTAACACCACGGTCTGGTTGATCTTTGGCGCATTCATGTTTGCTCTGGGTTATTCCAAGACCGGATTGGGAAGGCGTATTGCGCTCTTTCTCGTTAAGAATTTGGGCAAACGAACCCTCGGCTTGGGTTACGCGATAACATTTGCAGACCTAGCTCTGGCCCCATTAACCCCATCCAATACAGCAAGAAGCGGAGGTACAATTTTTCCCATCATTCAAAACATCCCCGGGATATATGGAACAGAACCCGGAGAAACAGCGCGCAAGATCGGATCATACCTCATGTGGACGGCTTTTGCCGCCACCTGTTTGACAAGCTCTCTCTTTTTGACATCCATGGCTCCCAACCTTCTCGCGGTGGATTTAACTCAAAAGACTGTCGGAATCGAGATCTCCTGGATGCAGTGGTTTCTGGGATTTCTACCCATCGGTGCTCCCCTCATTCTTCTGCTGCCTGCCATAATTTTCATGGTCTACCCACCCGAAATAAAAAAAAGCGAAGAGGTGCCGGCATGGGCTGCACAAGAGCTCAGGAAAATCGGAAAGATCTCGGATAGAGAGATGATCCTGGCAGGACTCGTCCTTCTGGCGCTTGTTTTGTGGATATTCGGCGGCAATCTCATTCATCCCACGACTGTAGCCTTAGCCATCATCGCTCTCATGTTGATCACCCGTGTCATCACTTGGGACGACATCCTCAGAAATAAAGCAGCCTGGAACGTACTGGTCTGGTTTGCTACACTTGTAACTCTAGCCGATGGCCTGAACAGAGTAGGATTTGTATCCTGGTTCGCCATAGGTGTGGCGAAACGATTGACAGGTATATCACCGATTGTCGTGATGGTGATCCTGGTTGCACTGTACTTCTGTATCCATTACATGTTCGCTAGCATCACTGCGCAGGTAACAGCCATTTTGCCCGTTATTCTGGCCGCCGGGGCGGCTATCCCCGGAATGCCCTTAATGGCTTTCGCTCTACTCCTGTGTTGCCAATCGGGAATTATGGGCATCATCACACCTTATGCCACAGGTCCAGCTCCGATCTATTACGGAAGCGGCTATATTTCGAGAAAGGACTTCTGGATACTCGGTCTCGTTTTCGGCGTGATTTTTCTGGTCGTTCTACTGCTTATCGGGGTACCCTTGCTCACAGTTCTGTATCCAGCATAGACATGCTTTTGTGTCCTATTGAAAATTCCCAACTGGGCTCAGAAAACGATTGTTAATGATTCCATAACAAAAACTCATAAGATAAACGCTAAAACAAGCACAACGATAAGCAAAACAATGAGACCTTTATTCACATCAACCTCCCTGAAAAAAACGAAGACTCAGAATATTCATTGGGATTTCTGAAAAATACGATCTCTATCATCTCCCCTGTCACTATTCGTCAAAAATAAAAATCTCATCGATAGTTGTCTTTAAGGCCCGGGCAATATCATGGGCCAGCTTGAGAGAGGGATTGTATTTGCCCTTCTCAAGATAAACGATCGTCTCTCTTCTCACTTTTACTCTATGAGCAAGGTCCTCCTGGGTCAGATCGTACTTTGCCCTGAACTCCTTGATGCGCGTTTTGAATGGCACTGTTATTCCCCGGGACCTTTCTCATAAAATTTCAGAGAAAATGCAAATATCAGGAGCTGAAGGATCACAAGCATAATGAACGCGTAAATATAGATAGAGATATCCTCCAAGATCCCGGCGACTACGGTGGCAATCACAAATACAGGCAACATGGCGATAAAAGCATTTCTCGCCGCTCTATTGATGTTGGACTCCAGCCGTTCATCGCTCACGATCTTTGCGTAGGTAAAGAATCCGAAAAATCCAAAAAAACCATAAAATCCGATGTTGCTGGTGAAGATCCCAAACAGACCTAAAAAACCCAGAAAACCGAGATATTTGAGCCAGGAGCTTTTCATTTTTGTCTCCGGATGTGACAATTGTATAACACTATGTTAGAAATATATAACAATTTCTTGTGTTTGTCAAGTTCATTATTGCTTAAGCAGAAAATTCTTTCTATTCTTCCCCCTCGCGCCCATTCATGGAGCATAATTCACAGGAGATGAGAAAAAACTTTTTTTTCTAACCTCACGTATGACACAATAGCTGGGATGGCGTACAACAAAGCGAAAATATATTTTTTGAGCGGCACAGGGAATTCATATCGGGTGGCTGTCTGGCTGTATGAAGCTTGCATCAAAAGGGGCATCGATGCGGAAATCATTCCGATCGATATTGCAAAACCAAAAGAAGAAATCGACGCTGCTCCGGAAAATCTCATAGTCCTTACGTACCCGACACATGGTCTTCTTCCCCCATGGTCAGCGATCAAATTCATCTTTAAAATGCCCCTCAAGAGGAAAGCCCACTTTTTCACAATGCCCACGCGGGGATGTCTGCGTTTCGGACGCTTGATCGTTCCAGGTATTGCAGCGCTCGCATCCATGCTTCCGAATTTTATCCTGCTATTTAAAGGATACAACATCAGGGGCTCATTGAGTTTCGACATGCCGGCGAACATGATCTCGCTCCACCCCCGCCTGACTGATAAAAACATCGACCGTATAAAAGCCAGTGCAAAACGTAAAGCCGATAAATATTTTCCGCGGCTTCTTTCCGGAAGATCCATATGGTTTACGCTGAACAACCTCTGGGAATATTTCTGGGGAGTGCTCCTCCTCATTTATTTTCCCCTATTTCCTCCTGTTTATCTTTTGATCGGCAGGTTTTTTATGGGTCAGATGATGTTTGCCAACAACAATTGTATCGGTT
>JASFEP010000355.1:0-4763 GCA_050124775.1 Candidatus Aminicenantota bacterium | reverse complement strand
GACCCTAACCAATTTTGAGCGGTTGGCTGCTCGTGTGGCACAGAGACCGGATCCGCCGTTTCTTATTGCCTCAACTCTCCTTGTCCCCGGATATATCGATGAAGGGGAGGTCGGTAAAATAGCCAGCTTTATCGCCTCTCTCAATCCAGATATCCCTTACAGTGTTTTGGGCTTTCATCCCCAATTCTATATGCAGGATCTCCCCAGGACCTCTCGTGAGCATGCAGAAAGATGCTTGAAGGCAGCACAGAGCTCGGGTCTAAAAAGAGTAAGGATCGGCAACGTTCATCTGCTGGGTGATCGGTATTGATGTTTGTTGGGACTTCAATTGAACACTCGCATCGATGAGCTCAAATCGGGGGGCTAATCCGATTTTTAGAAGTTCGAGGTGTATGACCTCAGTCTCTGGCCGGATCGGTTATTCTGCATCTTCTTCAGCGCTTTGGATTCGATCTGCCTGATTCTTTCCCGAGTGACGTTAAATTCTTCGCCCACCTCCTCCAGAGTGAAGTCTTTACCATTTTCAAGCCCGAATCTCATCTGGAGGATCCGTGTTTCTCTTTCCGATAAATCGTCGAGCGCTGCTTTGATCTGTTCTTTCAAACTGGAATGGATGACTGTATCCGGAGGAGAGGGGATCCCTTCATCCTGGATGAAGTGGCCTAGCGGACTTTCTCCCTTATGTCCTGAGGGGAGGTCAATAGAAACAGGTTCTTGCGCAATATTGATGATCTCTTTAATCTTTTTTGGGGAGATCCTCATTTTTTTAGAGAGTTCTTTCAGAGTCGGTTCTCTCCCCTTTTCATGGACTATCGCTTGGGTTATTTTCGAGAGTTTCTGGATGGTCTCTGTCATATGAACAGGAATTCTGATCGTTCGGGATTGATCGGCGATCGCTCGAGTGACCGCCTGCCTGATCCACCAGGTGGCATATGTTGAGAATTTGTGTCCTCTGCGGTAGTCATACTTTTCCACAGCCCGCATCAAACCCATGTTGCCCTCCTGGATCAGGTCAAGAAAAGGCAATCCACGGTTCTGGTATTTTTTCGCAATGGAGACGACCAGCCTTAGATTTGCGGAAACCATTTTTTGTTTTGCCCTCTCTCTTGTTCGCATTCCTTTTTCTGTATCTCTCAATGTTTTTTTGAGAATCCTTTGTGAGAGACCTGTTTTCTTTCGTGATCGCTCCAAATTTCTTCTTATTTCCCCGATCTGATTTTTAAGTCTTTCTTTTGCTGCGGACTTTTGTGTGTTTTCGAGTTGCAAGTGCAAGCTTTCGATCTGCTCCACTTGTTTATTCATCGCCTTGAGATCGTTGTATATCTCATCGATGATCCGATCCATCCGCAAAGGACGAATGTTGAGCTTTACGATCAGTCGTTTCATCTGGATGATCAGCCTCGCTCTAGAAAAAAAATGTTTTTTGGTATTCGGAATACTTTTTAATTGTTCTCCGATTCTGTGGATATTTTTGATCTTCGACAGAATCTGCCGCTTCCGTTTCTCTAGCTCTTCCGTCCCATTCCCATCTTCGTCAGAATCGAACAGGCCCCGAATGATATCAGGATTTTCATCGATTTCCGATGCGAGTTCTGATATTTTTCCATAGATCAAGAGGGTACTATAGAGCGCATTTTGAATAGCTCGTTGACCTCTTTCATACTCTTGGGCGATCGCGATCTCTTCTTTTTTGCTAAGCAGGTGGATATTTCCCATCTCTCTTAGGTAGAGTTTGACAGCATCTGTAGTGGGTTCCAAGGTGTGCGTTGTCCCCGATGAAGTCTTTTTCTCTTTCTTCAAAGAGACGCTCTGGTTTTGCACCGGGTCGGAATTGAACATCCCCGAATGACCGAGCTCTCTGTCCGGCTCCTCCGCCGCAAAAGAGACAGTCTCCCATTTATGATCCCTTTCCTCAGCACGTAAGGATTCCTGTTCGAACCCGGGAAAAAGGAACGGATTGAAATCGTCTGTTCTATGATTCTTTTCTGAGGGCAATTGTTGTCTCCCTTATATAATAATATTCACATATTATAAACTATTATAATCTCCATTTCGTTTCAAAAATTATGAAATGTCGGCCATCCTGTTGTTAAATATTCTGGCCTTGGTATAATGCTGAGGGGATTTCTCAATGGAAGAAATCACTTATAGGCCGATCGGGATTATACATACATCCTTTAAAGAACCCGCAGGCACACCCATACAAGCTTCGGCCGCTCGAGGGAGTAAGGGAAAAGCCGAAATTTTTCCCAGATATGTAAAGGGTTTAAAAGATCTCGAAGGATTTTCTCATGTCATTCTTATTTATCACTTTCATCTCGCAAAGAGCTCTCGTTTATTGGCGAAACCGTTTTTGGATGATGAGGAACACGGGATTTTTTCTATCCGGGGTCCGAGCAGGCCTAATGCTATCGGCTTATCCATAGTCCAGTTGCAAAAGATCAAGAATAATGTGCTCTTTTTTAAAGATGCAGACATGGTCGATCAAACCCCCCTTTTGGACATAAAACCTTTTGTTCCAGCATTCGATCACAGAGAAGTCAGAAGAGTCGGATGGCTAAAAGAGAGACTTCAGAAACTTCCGCATTCAAGGGATGACGGGAGATTCTCAAGAAAATGAAGATTGTTTTAATCCTGCGGTTTTTTTTGAGCGTCCCGATGATCTAGTTCTTTTTTTCTGGAGCTACTGATAGGATCCTTCGAATAAGCTCTTCATCCTGGGGGAGTTGTCCGACCTTCGGAAGCCTGGGCAGAAGGATCACCCAGTTGGTGTCCATGGCAAATACCTTTTTGAACAAGGGCAGGCTTTTCTCCACATTTCCCGTCGCAGCAAGGGTGACAGCCGGCCAGAATATCATCTCCGCATTATCGGGATACATTTCCATCGCTCTGGTGTACGCCTGCATGGCTTCCTCGACTTTGTTTTCCGTTAAGTACTCATCCCCCAAGTTCATATGATTGTACGCTTTGTTAAGGTTTAGGAGTCTTTTCATCTCTTTGACAGGAGCAGGATGGTCTTCGATTCGCAGATCATAAAGTCTGTCTTTCCACCAGACGCCCGAGCTCTTGCCCTTGACCACGATGAGGGCCGCAGACTGTTTCCCCCTGATATCACCGCCCTCTGCTTCGGCTGCTTCCAGAGCTGCTAATAACCTGTCCGCCAATTCTCCTTTTGTGTTTTGGAATGCCTTGGCCATGGCCTCCCAGACCGTGTTCTTGAGCATCAGGTTAGCCTGACAAGTGAAGTTATCCCCTAAATAATGACCTGCTTCAGGAATACAGTTTTTTCCCGTATGGGCAGCCACTCGCCCTTTGGCATCCACCATAGCTACCTGTCTGACGTCTTCGTTTTTGTCCGTCTCGATCAGGGCAATCAATGCTTCTTCCGGACTCTTGCCGGCTCGCATGAGCTCCAATCCCAGAGGGCCGTAGGACACCTCGACAAATGATTGAGTGGCGATGGCACCCACACCGGATTCAATCCAAGGGACGATAGGCCCCACAGAGAACCAATGGGATTGGACAGCAACTCCCAGCTGCCCTGTCTCTTTGTCAAATGCAACAATGGAATAGGTGTGGGCAGGGCGAATAACCTGCTGGCTCATACAGAGGGATACGATCGTGAATCCCAGCACTAACTCGATAGTGATACGTCTCATGACTCTCCTCCTTCTCTCATCCTCTATACTACAAGTAGTGGATATCACAGCATTTTGTCTCAGTCAATGATTGACCTCAAATCTTTCATATGTTAGAGATGATTTAGACTTGAGTGAGAGATACTAAGAGGAGAAGGGCAGACGTGGGAAAATTTATGATAGTTATAGTGGCAATTCTTTTACTGTTTGAATTAACATATGAATGGGAAGGAGCACATATGTCCGAGCATGATAAACGCATTGATTATATTGAACTTCCGATGTTGGATCTCATGGAAACCAAGAAATTTTACGGAGATGTCTTCGGCTGGAAGTTTGTCGACTATGGCCCTGATTATACCAGCTTCAACGATGGAAGACTGGATGGAGGCTTCATGAAAGTGCCTGAAATTCAGAGAGGCGGGCCCCTGATCATTATTTATTCCATCGAACTGGAACTCATCAAAGAAACGATTAAATCAGCAGGTGGACTTATCGTCAAAGATATATTTGAGTTCCCTGGGGGACGACGTTTCCATTTTACAGACCCGAGCGGAAATGAATTGGCGGTCTGGTCGGATAAATAAGTGGTACTGTGAGGAGCCTTTCCTTAAAGGTCCGTTTGGGCAAACAGGCTTATGAAAGCGGATCAGTTTTAAAACCAGTTTCCAATATGTGGTTTTTATTATCTGGAAGGTTTCGCAAGCACCAGAATGCAGGTGAGGGTTATTAATACGCCAATGATCAGCAGTGGCAGACGAGATCTATCCCGGATAAAACCTATCGCCCCATAAATCGCAAGGGCATTTCCCATGAAATTGAGCACGAGGCCCCAAACGCGTAATGGCCACGGGCCGAACTTTTTATTGAGTGTTATCATTGCAAAATCCTGATAGCGATTTTTTATGGGTGATCATTGGCATTTTTAACAATCATCCAGTTATTTTATCCAGATGCCCAGTCGATTGAATACATAAATGATCGCAATACAGTTAAGCAGTGTGATCTGAAAAAGAATTCCCAAGTTCCAAAGATAGGATTTGTTGCGATCCCCTCTGAGAACACGACGGTCATTGAAAAGAAGATAGAACGACCATCCTACGATGTTGTTCGTCAGAGATAGAA
>JASFEP010000354.1:0-4777 GCA_050124775.1 Candidatus Aminicenantota bacterium | reverse complement strand
TAATAATCTTCGGTGCCTATTGTGAAAAGTCAAATATCCCTGGAATGACTCAAACTGCCGAAAATGCTGCCGTTCTCATCGAGTTCAATTCCGATTTTTTGAAGATAGAGGGAGATCTCGAGGAATTTGACGTTACCTGGACATCCAAGGAGCTCGAAAAGGGTCTGGAAATCGTCGACCTCCAGTTGAGGTCTCAAAAAGCTTCGACACCGCCCCGATTCTCAGTGAAGTGGGATTTTCCCTCGATCGATATCACGGGCTTCTGGAATCCGAACATCAGCGTGGATAAGGTGAGTTATTATAGAAACCGGGTTACCTCCAGAGCTTCGAGTTATGCCCCCGTGAGTGCGTTCATGAATGCCAAAGATATGAACAGGTTCACTTTTGCCAGCTCCGATGCGCTCAATAAAGTTTCGTTGCGGTCCTATTTAAAGGAAGAAGATGCCAGGTTTTACTGCGAAGTCGTTTTCTTCGAAGAACAAATCCCTCCCCTCGAAGAATACTCGGTCCAGATCCGTATCGATACACGGGACATTCCCTATTTTAAAGCTCTGGATGATGTTTCAAACTGGTGGGCAACGATGAAGAACTACACGCCGGCGCCTGTTCCGGATTCTGCCAAATGGCCCATGTATTCCACATGGTACAGCTTTCATCAGAACCTCGATGCCGATGATGTCGTCAATGAATGCAAGATCGCGAAAACTTTGGGATTCGACGCTGTGATCGTCGATGACGGCTGGCAGACGCTCGATAGCCAGCGAGGCTATGCTTTTACCGGGGATTGGGAGCCGGTCAGGATTCCTGATATGAAAGGCTTCGTTCAGAGGATCCACGATCTCGGAATGAAGTTTTTGCTCTGGTACTCTCTGCCCTTTGTGGGGGAAAACTCAAGAAATTACCAGCGATTCAGGGGGAAATATCTGACTTATTGGGAAGGACAGGGAACATACGTCCTGGATCCGAGATATCCGGAGGTCAGGGAATTCATCATCAACACATATGAGACAGCTCTCAAGGCGTGGGATCTGGATGGATTTAAGCTGGATTTTATCGCACGCTTCGCGGCCAATGAGCAGACAGTTCTGACAAAATCGAACGGCAGAGATTATGCGTCTGTCAACGAAGCGGTGGATAAGCTCATGACAGATGTGATGTCGCGCCTGAGAGCACTGAAGCCGGATATCCTGATCGAGTTCCGCCAGCCTTACATCGGCCCTCTGATGCGCAAGTACGGGAATATGTTCCGGGCCACGGATTGTCCGAATATGGCTGCGATCAACAGAGCGCGGACGACCGACATCCGGCTGCTCTGCGGGAATACAGCTATTCATTCAGACATGTTTATGTGGCACGCAGACGATACCGTCGAAACGGCGGCACTTCAAATCCTCAACATCCTCTTCAGTGTGCCGCAACTATCTGTCCGATTGGATTCGATCCCTGAGGAGCATTTGAAAATGGTTGAATTTTGGATCGATTACTGGAGGGAAAACAGAGATGTGTTGCTCGATGGTGAGTTCATCCCCGTCAATCCAGGCGCTGTCTATCCGAAAATTCTGGCAAGGACCGGGACAAAAACTATAGTTGCTCTCTACAATGAAGGGTATGTCTCGCTGGATGGTAAGGACTGCACGAATATCGACATCGTCAATGCCAAAGGCAGCCATGATGTTATTTTGGATTTGACCGGTGACATGGGGAATGTCAATACACAGATATACAATTGCAGGGGAAATATCGCAAAAACACAGACGCTATCCCTAAAAAAGGGCGTTTACAAATTTACCGTTCCGGCCTCAGGATTACTCACGATAGAAAAAAAATAGAGACATCCCTTTCTTAAGGAATACTGTTGAGAAATGTGATCCTATTTTTTATACTTCACCGAGCAGCCATAAGGAGCGCTGGTTTTGGTGGAAACCTCTTCGCCGGCCAGCAGTTCATTCAAAGCCTTGGCAACGTAATTGGTGGCCCTGTCGACATCAAGGGGATCGGTTGACCGCTTGTTATCGATCCCGCCGTTGTAAACAAGTGTTCCTTCATTATCGATGATGAACATATGGGGAGTGGTTTTTGCATCATATTTTTTTCCCACTGTCCCCAGGGGATCCAAGAGCACAGCCGTCGGATGCGCATTTTTGACTCTCGTCAGATCATTGGCTTTATCGGGCGTACAAAATCCCTGTTTTCCCGGAGCAGAGGATATGACCGACAGCCAAATGACACCTCTCCCCGTGTAGACTTTCTGGAGTTTCTGCATGTTTCCGGTTCCGTAGTGTTTTTTGACGAAGGGACAATCGTGGTTGAGCCATTCGAGAACGACGATTTTTCCTTTGTAGGAGGAAAGAGTGTGTGTAACTCCTTTCGAGTCATTGCACGAAAAATCCGGGGCCGGTTTATCCACGGGCGCCTCAATGGCCTGAAGATTCATACCGAGGGCTGTCATAAGCATACAAACAAACAACACAATTTTTTTCATCGGGTAACCTCCTTTTGTGTTTTTTTCTCGTGATTCTGATGTGCAAGGGGCACGACAACTCGGAGGGCTTTGTTTTCTGAGACACGCGACCAGCTTTGATCGGAAACCAACACGCCCTCGAGTTTTGAGGGGAATTTCTGAGCAAGCTTGGAAAGCTTGACCTGAATAGTATATCCGTTGTCATTATTTTTTACAATCTGGGGTTCGGAATGGTCGAAAAGCTCTGCCTGTTCCGGGAAAAAATAGATTTCTAGCATATCATCTTTGAACCAGGGAGCGTGCCTTACTTGGAGAAAAAGATGATCTTTCTCGATGGCCGCATGGACTGGCCAATCCTGCGAGAGGACCGGTAATTTCTTTCGAGTATCTGTAAACTTTGCTTTCCAAACCGGATCAAAGGCAGGCTCTTTGGCATCTACGGGAAGGTTCACAGAAAGGACAGCGTGTCCGGGAAGGCACTCCTCCTTACAGACGAGCCATTCCACCTCTGCTTCGATCTTTATCGTCTCTCCAATATTGGCATCCGGAGAAGCTCTAATGTCCGTTATCAGGAGCACTTCCTCCTCGTATCCGAAGTTTGCGACCGAATCTGTTCCCAATAAAGATGGATAAGGCCATTGGATATCCCCATGGATGAAACCGGGCGGAAGTTTCCATGAGATTGCTACTGGCAGGCCGGAATCGCCCGGATTGAGCCAGTACGTATGCCAGCCTTTTTCCAATTTGAAAAACAATCCGACACTGAATGATCGGCCGGGCTGAATGGACTTGATCTCGGTAGTAAGACCGACATTCACATTGGCAGATTCTTGGGAAATTGTGGCGAAGACAGATGAAGTCGTCAAATATCCAAGCAATAATAAAAAACACGACACGTTGCGCATATTAATTTTACTAATATCATAGGAATAATATTATATCAAGTGTATTGAGCAATTCGATGCATAAAATGAATGTCTTGGAAAAAGGGGGGTGCCTCCTGTTATAATATTTCGAGAGAGTGATAGGCATTCATCGTTACTTCTTGTAAAAGCCTGGAGATTTTGGACAAAGGTCTTAATGAAAAAACTCGGACTTATCGTCAATCCCATCGCTGGTATGGGTGGGAAAGTGGGTCTAAAAGGGACGGATGGGCCTGAGATCCTGAAAAAAGCCATCGAGCTCGGTGCAGAACCCGTCGCACAGCGGCGGACTCTGGACACACTGAATGCGCTCGCTCCTCTCATGAAATCCATAACTCTCATTACATGTCCTCGTAAAATGGGGGAGGACGCAGCTGTCGAATGCGGATTCACTCCACAGATCATCGCCGATCTTTCACTGTCGTCCACAACAGCAAAAGACACGGTGAAGGCCGCACGAAGCATGCAGGATATGGGCGTAGATCTCCTGCTTTTCGCCGGAGGGGATGGGACAGCACGCGATGTGTATGAAGCCATCGGGAATTCGGCAATCGTACTGGGCATACCCACAGGCGTGAAAGTCCATTCTGCGGTTTTTGCGCTCAATCCTGTGGCCGCAGGGGATCTGTGCACCCAATATCTTCAGGGCAAGGCGAAAAAGGTCAGAGAAGCCGAAGTCATGGATATCGATGAAGAGGATTACCGCAGAGGGCTCCTTTCGGCAAGATTGTATGGTTATCTCAAGATTCCCTTCAGAAGCCGTTATGTTCAGCGGCTTAAATCGGGAAGCTCGCCCGACGAACGATATTCACAGGAAGCCATCGCTGCTTTTATTGTCGAGAATATGTCGGATACACACCACTATATCATCGGACCGGGCACGACAACGCGAGCCATAATGAAAAGGTTGGGCCTTGACTTTTCTTTGTTGGGGATCGATATCGTGTTTCGAAAAAAACTTATGGGAAAGGACTTGAACGAAAAGGAAATCTTAAGCCTCATACAGGGGAAGTTGTGTAAGCTGATCCTCACACCCATAGGTGGACAGGGGTATTTACTCGGCAGAGGGAATCAGCAGATAAGCCCCAAGGTCATCTCTTCTGTGGGAAAGGATAACATCATTATCGTTGCGACTCCGAATAAGATCGATTCTCTCGAGGGGCGTCCGTTGTTCGTTGATACCGGGGATGGAAAAACAGACAGATGGCTGAGCGATTACTTTCGTGTTTTCACGAGTTATCGGGATTCCATTATCTACAGAGTCGCCCATTAGATATCAGTTTTTTCTGTCCATGTCTCCAATTCTGTGACAGAAGGCATCTCGAGAGCTCCAAATGGAGATTACGAAAACGAAATTCCGCTCAGTTTCCCCAGCGAGGAAACTTCGTTCGGA
>JASFEP010000353.1:0-4803 GCA_050124775.1 Candidatus Aminicenantota bacterium | reverse complement strand
CGAAGCTATTGAAGATGTGGTTCATGATGTTCAACGGGGTGTAAATAAACTCGAACCATTCATCGAGGAATTGGTACTCGAAGGGGAAAGCTGGTGACGTCTCGTTGAATACCTTCTCGATATATGCGAGGCTTCCCTGGATGTCTTCAGGGCCTATCTTGATCAGAAGGTCATAGTACCAGCTCGGCCGTATTCCCATGACCATGGGTGTGATCTCGAAGATCAGCGGCTTGTGATTGAAATCCTTGACGACGCCGATGATTTGACCTTCCCTCCCGGCCAGAACGACACGCTTGCCGATCGGATCGGTCATGCCCATAAATCGGACAGCCGATTCGTTGACAACATAAGCATCTGTCGCATCCGTGGGGTATTCTTCCGAAAAATCCCTCCCCTGGACCATCTCCAGGTCGAAAGTCTCTGCATAGTCGTGGTCGACATACAGAAAATTGATCTCCACTTCTTTATCCGTGTCCATGCCCTCCCAGTTAAAATTGTTGACATTGAACAAAAAATGGGGAGGAGCAGAGGCATAAGTCACATTGAGAATCCGCGGGTCGCTCAAAAGTCGATCTTTAAAAGTCTCGTGAACGTCCCTCAGCTGGTCGTTCACCTGAATATGTACGATCTGTTCGCGGGAGAAGCCGAGCTCGGCATTTTTGATGTGTTTGAGCTGTTTATAAGCGACCAACGTAAGGATAATCAACATCACCGAGACCGAAAATTGGCTGACGACGAGCATTGCTCTAAACAGAGACCCTTTGCGTCCTCTGGTCGTATCTTTTTTGAGGACTTTGGCAGGCTGGAAGGCAGAGAGGAAAAAAGCCGGATAACTCCCGGCAACGAATCCGGTTAGAATAGCCGCCAATCCCAGAGACAGATAGATGACCATATTCCCGGACCCTAGAAGAGACATCTCTTTTCCCTGGAGCCTGTTGAATGTGGGAAGAAAAAGGTCGACGATAGTGATCGCCAGAGAGAACGATATCAAAGAGAGGAAAACGGATTCTCCCAGGAATTGCTTGATGATATCCATCCGTTTGGCTCCGACGACCTTCCGCATACCCACTTCCAGCGCCCGGATTCCGGAACGGGCTGTCGTGATGTTCATGAAGTTTACACAGGCGATTGCAAGTATCATAACCGCGACGAGGGCGAAGATGAGAACGAACCTTTTGTCGCTGCGGCCCCCCTGTGCGATGTTCAAATGGGCCTCTCTGACTGGCTGAAGGGAGATGACATAATCGTCTTCGGGGTGGTGCCTGAGGATCGTGCCCGAGATCTTGCGGCTGAATTCTTCTATGGAAACGCCGTCTTGGAGTTCGAGATAACCGACTGCCTCCCGCCACCAGGAAGAAAGCCGTTCGGCGTCATAAAGCTGGAGCGAGGCCATAAAATCGAACTGAAGGTGAGAATTATAAGGCACTTTCTCTATGATCCCAGACACTTCAAGGTTGCGGTCGTTGTTCCAGCGGAGTATCTGGCCCATCGGATCCTCATCGCCGAAATACTTCTTGGCCGCCTCCCTTGTAATCACCACGGAATTCGGATTGCGTAAGGCATTCTGTGGATTTCCTGCCGCAAAATCATAGGAGAACATGCTAAAAAAGGAGGAGTCAGCCAGGAAAAACCGCTGTTCGTAGAAGGTGATATCGCCGTGCCGGACAGCACTGGGGTAGCCATGGGTTCTGACGCGGGTGACTTCGACAATTTCCGGATATTCTTCCTTCAGGATTTGGGGAAGAATATAGGGAGTGCTGGGAATCCCAACGTCACCGGGATTATCCGCCTGCTTGAGGATAATGCGGCAGAGACGGTCGCTTCGGGTATGGTATGTGTCGTAGTGAAACTCGTCGTAAACCCAAATGAAGATCAGGATGAAGCACGCCATACCGACTGTAAGGCCTGCGATATTGATGAGGGAATATCCCTTGTATCTCAAGATATTCCGGAAGGCGACCTTGATATAGTTCTTAAACATAGTGACCTTTGTTTCCGTGTATTTTTGAGGATATCATGATACTCAGTCGATAAATGAGCAAATTTTATGCCAGGTTCGAGAATAGGGAAGAGGAGCCTCAGATCAGAAAATTAGAGAGTCGCCAATGTTCGATATCGCAACCCAACTGTCCACTTCTGAACAATTATTCTAATAATTAGTAATTAGTGCATTGGCTGGTAGAAAATGCAGGATTTAAAGAAAATAGCTCAGAAAAGGAACGGATATGAGTCCTTAAAATAACTTTTTTGGGCATAAAAACGTAAGTCTAAGGAGAAACGATTTCTTTGAGCAAAGACTTGATCACGAGGATCCTTACCAAATACAATACTCCATCGTAGCTTTTTTGCCCGAAATCGAATGATATGAACACTTTTTCTTTTCTTAAATCAATGGTAACAAAGATCCTGACCATTCTTATTTTATTCATCTTTCATTTCCCTCTTTTTGGCTTGGATGAAAAGGGGGAGCCAGGAACTCAGGAGAATCCATATTCTATTCCTAAGGCCGCTTCGGCCATAAAGATAGATGGCTCACTCGATGAAGAGGCCTGGGCCCACGCAAGAGTGTTGGAATTAAATTATGAGGTCAGTCCTAGGGAAAACGTTATCCCCCCAGTAAGAACAGAAGTGCTTTACACATATGATCGATCTAATTTCTACATAGGCTTCAGGTGTTATGACCCTGATCCCTCACAGATTCGGGCACATTTAAGTGATAGAGATTCTTTCGGAAATGACGACTGGGTCGCTGTGGAGATCGATACATACAATGATTCACGAAGGGCCTTCACTCTGTTTTCAACGCCGATGGGCGTGCAGGCCGATGGGATTTCCAATGCCGCCGGGATCAAAGACTACAACTGGGACATGATCTACGATTCCGCGGGTCGAATATTTGAGTGGGGATATGGGATAGAGATCGCGATCCCATTTTCATCCCTCAGATTCCAGCGTACCAAAGGCCCTCAGATCTGGGGTATAAATGCCGTTCGAGGGTATCCACGAAGTGTGAGGTATCAAATATGGTCGCAGCCCTATGACCGTAGCAACACTTGCCGTGTCTGCCAGTATCTCCGAATTGAAGGATTCGAAGGCGTCTCGCCCGGGCGCAATATCGAGATCAATCCGACCCTCACTGCATCACGAACAGACGACAAAGATGAATTTCCCCAGGGGGGATACACAAACCGGAGCAGTACGGCAGAACCGGGATTGACCGCCCGCTGGGGAATCACTCCGAATCTCGTCCTTTCGGGGACGGCAAATCCTGATTTCTCTCAGGTCGAGGCCGATGCCGCCCAACTCGATATCAATCAGCCTTTCGCCCTCTACTACCCGGAAAAAAGGCCCTTTTTTACAGAAGGATTGGATTTTTTCAAAACACCCTTGAACGTTGTCTATACGCGCACACTCCGTGATCCTCGATGGGGGATCAAGCTGTCCGGGAAAGAAGGGATAAGCGCCCTCGGTGCCTATCTTGTCGAGGACGGAACAACGAACCTTATTTTTCCAGGAAGTCAATATTCCCAATCCACCTCTCTCGAACACTCGAACACCTCTGCTGTGTTTCGCTACGGAGGAGATATTTGTGAGGGAGGGGGCTATTTCAACAGGATTTTTGGGGCAGATGGAAGATTGAGATTCTCACAGAATGACGAACTTGTTTTTCAAATCTTAGGTTCGCGGACAAAGTACAGCGAATCGATCATCAAAGATTTCAACCAGCCGGAAGGTGAATTTAGCGACGAGGCTCTTGTGGGATTGTTCACTCACAAGACGACCCACCATCAGCTCGAGTTCGGATATCTGGACATCGGAGCCAATTTCAGAGCCGACCTCGGATTCATGCCGAGAGTGGGAATTCGGCAGATCCATGCCATGTCGAACTACGAGTGGCGCCCCAAGACAAGCAGTTGGTGGTCGAGATTCCGCCTCGTTAATTACGCACATTACCAGGAGAACAGCCAAGGGACCGTTTTGGACAAATATCTGGAAAATTCAATTTCTTTTGAAGGGGTCGCCCAAACAAGTTTATTGTTGGGAAATACCCTTTCCCGTCAACACTACAATGGCGTTGAATTTGATCTCATTCAGTTTAACGTTTCCGGCGGGATTATCCCAAGCGGCAATCTCAGATTTAACATCTCGACGGTCTTCGGAGATAGCATCGATTATGTGAATACAAGGAAGGGAAATACAGTTTATCTGGCGCCCTACATCCTCTGGAATATCGGCGCTCATCTCCTGCTCAACCTCAGCCATATTTATGAGAAAATGAATGTCGCAGACGCCTGGCTCTATAGGGCCAACATCAGCCAGGCATCGATCGTCTACTTTTTCACGGACAAGATGTTTATCCGGGCCATCCTCCAGTATTATGATTACAGGTACAATGTTTCGAACTATCTGACTCCCATCGAACCCGAATCCAAACAGTTTTTCACTCAGCTTCTGTTTTCGTACAAGATCAATCCCCGCACGGTGCTGTTCCTCGGCTATTCGGACAACTACTTCGGAGCTCAAGATTACAGCATAACCAGAAAAGACTACACATTTTTTGCAAAAATCGGTTATGCCTGGGTCATGTGAGACGACTTACTATGCCGCATTCGAGGTTTTATGCAGAATATGGATTAGTACAAAACTTTGTCCTCTCCTAACTTTTTTATGCGATTATTGAGCCATTCGAGAATCAGATCTCTACGGATTAAAATGCATTTGATTTCTTTATTCGTGAGATATTCTCCGACAATTTCTTTGATGAGCTCGGGATTTAGGCTCTTGAGTTTCTCCACAAATACG
>JASFEP010000352.1:0-4811 GCA_050124775.1 Candidatus Aminicenantota bacterium | reverse complement strand
CAAGCCCTGCGGAAAGGAGGGATCGAAGTTCTTCCCTTCGAAGGCAAATACTTGGCCGATAACTTGGGCGGACCACATTGCCTGACTATGCCCTTGCTGCGGCGCTACTAAAAAGGGGACAGGCTACTTTTTTAATTACCTCTGTAAAAAGTAGCCTGTCCCCTTTTTTTTCTTATTATTGCCAGGAGACGGTATAGCGCTTGATGACGATAAAACCCTCGTCGGTTTCTTCGATTCCATACATCTTGCCCTTCCTCCACAGGCGAGGATTTACTTTGGTCGGAAATTGGGCGATATACTTTCCTTCGGCATCGAATATATCGAGATAGACGTTGTCTTCTTCCTCTGCTTTGTTGTACGTTCGAACGATAAGACGTCCCTTTTCGTCCATCGTGTATGCTTCGTAGGCGGGAAATTCCTTGGGGAATTCAATCCGTTCCCTTACACCAAAACCCATGTCCGGAATCCTGTCCAAAATTTTCTCGATATCTTCCTCCAATATTTTTTCGGGTTTAAATTTTTTGGAAATTTTTTTCCTGAGTTTCCCCTCCGGGCTGAAAATCCGGATCTCATATTCTTTGGGATTTCCATAATAGATATGTCCTTTTGAATCAAAAAGGTAGATCTGAACGAAGTCGAAAACATTGAACTTGTCCTTGAGCGGATCGCGAATATTGAAAGGTATTTTCTCGATCGTAAAAAGACTGTTCAAGTCTTTATCGAACTTCCTGATCTCGAAAAACATATTTCCCTCTTCGATAATAAACTGTCGCCCTAAATAATTTCCTGCGTTGTCCATCACCAGGTTGGTGAGCGATGTTTTATCGGCCACCGAGACATTCCTGAGGAATTCCCCTTCGAGGGTGAAATAAGCCAGTCTTCTGTTTCCGGCATCCTCGACCATCAATTCCTTATCCGGAGTGATGAGCAATCCGGATGGAAAGTTTATTTCTCCGGGGCCCTGGCCTTGCTTGGCGATAGTTCGAACGAATTTGCCGCTGTTGTCGAACACTTTGATGTTGTTCGCTTTCCAGTCGAGAGCGTAAATCGATCCCTTTTCATCAACGACGAAGAATGTGACCTGTGCGATCATTTCTTCTTCGACCTCGCTGTCTCCGATCTTAAAATCTTCTTCCAGAACAAGTTGCGTTGGAATGCCTTTGGGCGGCTTAGGTTTCTCAGGATTTTCGACAAACTCGACACCTTCGACTGTCTTGATCTTTTGAGCCATCATCTGCCCGGATAAACAAAAGATCTGCAAAAGTCCCAGTATCATAATCACCGTTTTTTTCATGGAAGCCTCTTATCCTTTATTTGTGTTTTAAACAGTTTGATTATTATATAATTTATTCATCGTATATACTATGTCTTACGTGTCTTTATTCAATCGGTTTTTCAACGTGTCTGTACCCTACTAGTCAAGGATGTCCTTTATTTTGGACAGAAAACATCCGATTGGATCAGGATTCAGGCAAAAAAATTGGCACAAAAATTGCCAAAGTTTAGAAGGAGAGTTATAATCCAATCTCGAATAGGAGGTACTAATGAAAAAGGGGTTATTGTTTTTATCCATTGTTCTCGTCGCAGTTTTCGTTAATCCCAATGTTTACGGTAATGGATTGTACGTAAACAGCCTAGGCTCAAGAGCCATGTCCATGGGGGGGGCTTTTGTCGGCTTGGCGGATGATTTCACCGCTGCATTCTGGAATCCTGCAGGGGCCTCCCAATTGGACTGGGCGACCCTGGGTTTTTATGCAGGTTATTCTGTTCCAAGCAGCTCTTATGAATACAGTGCCGCTGAGATCGATACGGAATACGCCAAAAGTTATCTTACAGTTCTTGGAGCCGGTTTTTTACCAGTGGGGGACAGGATCGACATCGGCCTCTCGTTTTATACTCTCTCACGATTTCATGTCGCATGGTCTGGTTCAGAGATTCACGCAATGACTTCGGATCCCCTAAATCGAGATTGGGGCACGAGGCTCTGGGTCATGACGTTTGCGCCCTCGGTCACTTATAGGTTGAGCGATACATTTTCCTTAGGTCTCGCATTTAATCTCCACTATGGATCTTATGACATGTTCATGTATAAAGGGCTCGTAGAATATATTCTAGAATTCGGTCCAAGCGTCCTCGATGTTGGGGCCTATTCGGATTCAGGAAACGGGATTGGGATAGGTGCCAATTTAGGTCTTTTTTACAAACCCTCGGAGATGTTCAGCTTCGGGGCCTCCATCCGGACTCCGAGTAAAATAACGATCAAAGGAAGGTCCAGCTGTTCGCTCTTCGATCCCTTGGACTATGCCACAGACAGTGATACATTTATAAAGCTGCCTCTATGGGTGGCCGGGGGCGTCGCAATAAAGCCGGCACAATCGATGATCTTGACGGCCGATATCCATTTTACCCAATGGTCGGCGGTCGAATACATTCGAGCGGAATATGCAAGCCAGGTGTGGAACGTCGTTTTTGGGCTAAGCGGTAAAGATAGGATTCCCATGTATTGGGAGGATACGATCCAGATCCGATTCGGAGCTGAATACCGGATCAACAAGGTCGCAATCCGCGCGGGGTTTTATACCGATCCTTCCCCTGTCCCCGATGAAACCATGAATTTTCACTTCCCCATCGTGGATACGAACCATTTGACTTTTGGCCTGGGTTATGATGGCAGGGGGCCGAGTTTGCACGGCGTACAGATCGACTTCGGATTTGAGTACGGAATGGGAAAAGAGAGGACGATAGAACCTTCCGATACAGGAACCACTCCGGAATATGGCGGACCTGTTCCCGGCACCTACAAAGCGGATATGCTGGGTTTTAACTTTTCCTTTCGATTCGCATTCTAAGCGGGCGATCAGTCCGGGATTATTGACAGAAAAGGCTATTTATAGAGGACAATTCTAGCCCAGAAAAACCTTCCAATCCACCGCATGATTAGACGAGTCGGCCAACCACCTTATGGTCGGAATTTTTCACACATGGAAAGTGCTGGCTGTAGCTTAGCAAAAGGGGGGTTATGAAAATGCTAAGGATGGGACCTTGCCCAGCCAGCAAAGCAAGGCTAACAATAATATAAATAATATATTCGAAAAAATCAAATATTTTTTTATTTTCCCACTCTGATTTTTCTGCAGGAATAGATAATGGTATGTTTCGAGCTGGGGGCATTGTATAATATCGAACGCAGAACAAAAACATGGATAAAAGACGAAAGAGAGCTATTCCTCTCATTCCTTTGGGCATTCTGGTTGCATTTCTCTCTATCTTTTGCGGAGGGAAATCGGAGAAATTATTGATAATCGAACTCATGGACACGGCCGGACAATTCATTGAAGAGAAGAATGCTGTGGGCCTCATGTCTCTCGTTGCCGAAGATTATTCCGATTTCCGCGGAAGAAACAAAAGAGAAACCGAAGAGATTGTGAAGAGTTATTTTTTAGACTATCAGGGCATCGTAACGCACGTTCTCAGCACCAAGGTCGATGAACTCACATCCTCAGAGGCCTCTATCCGGACGGATGTGCTCGTGTCCTCAGGGGGTGCCCAACTGTTCCGGAAGTTCGTCAAATTTGCCGGTGACTATTACCGCGTTGAAGCCAAGCTTGTGAAGAGAGAAGGCAAATGGCTTTTGCATTATGCGGAGTGGGAATACATAAGCCTGGATACGCTTTTTCCTGACTCTCTCTCCATACTAAAAAAAATATTTCCAAATATATCCAAGGGAAATTGATATCAGCCTTTATATTAACTCTGGAGAAAATTTTAAGGAACGAATAGAATTTCTGATACAATCATGTTTGAAAGGAGATCATCATGAAAAAAAGCTTGAAACGCTCTATGCTTTCGATTTTTTCCGTTTGTCTCGTTTTTGTGTTTATTGGGTGGACACAGACGGATGAGATCAAGCCTGTGGTTATCGAAAGCCCGATGCCGGATTTTTCTCTCCCTGTGTTTCAGGGCGGAGAATTATCCCTTTCAAAGCTCAGGGGAAAAAATATATTATTGATCTTCCCAAGGGGCCGTTCCAGAGAGAATGCCTGGTGCCACATTTGTAATTATCAGTACGCGGAGCTGGCTGAGCTTGAGGCTCAACTCGAGATTAGGGAAAAATACAATGTGGAGATCCTTTTTGTGCTTCCCTACGGAAAAAAGACGGTTACAGAATGGGTCGATAAATTCTATGATCAGCTTCAGGACCTCGAAAAGGGAAAGAATCCTTCAGATCAGGATAAACTGGATGAGCGAGGAAGGCGAAGAATGGAGTTTTATAGGAGGGTTTTTCCTAAAAGTTTCCCATACAAAGAGGGGGAGGTCCCGTTACCATTTCCTATACTGATGGATGAAGGTGCGGCTATTTCCACCGGATTGGGCCTTTTCACTACCGAGTGGGGCGGGAGTAAGGTGGAGCAAAATATCCCGACCGTATTCATCGTGGATAAGAACGGCGTTCTTCAATTCAAATATTTCAGTCAGAACACTTTTGACAGACCCGGACCGGAGTATTTGTTGAGAGTTCTAGATGTGATCAACAGCAGTCAATGAGGGATCGAATAAAAAGAACTTTTGTGCGGTAGCTACGTATGAAAGTTTAGTTCGATGTTGTATTCGAGACCGTATGAATCATAACAAAAGAAAAGAGAGGTAAACATGAAGAAAAACTTATTGATGAGTGTTTTGTGTTTGTTCTTTTTGGGCTTGATAGTCTCGCCGGGCGTGGGTCAAGATATCAAAGAGATCAGGGCAAAAATGGTCGAAGCATCGGGGGGAGTAGAGATGTATGAGAATCTCAAGGACCTCACCATAACAGG
>JASFEP010000351.1:0-4855 GCA_050124775.1 Candidatus Aminicenantota bacterium | reverse complement strand
AGGCCCTTCCCGAACACTCAACCAGAATGGGATCTTCAACAGCGAGTGGATCATCACGACAGGCGCAGATGGCTATGCCTGTGCGATCGATCCTGAGGACCCGAATATCATCTATGCCGAATGGCAAAACGGCAATCTCATGCGTTATGACAAACGGAGCGGGGAGCGTGTGGATATCAAACCGCAACCTGAGGAAGGAGAGGATCCGCCCCGCTGGAACTGGGATTCACCCATCATCATCAGTCCCCACTCGAACAACCGGCTTTATTACGCATCTCAACGAGTTTATAGAAGTGATGACCGCGGCGATTCCTGGACCGCGATCAGCCCCGATCTCACGCGTAACATCTTCCGGTTGGAGGAGCCGATCATGGGAAAAACCTGGAGCGTGGATTCGCTCTGGGATCACGGAGCCATGTCGGTCTACAGCACCATCACTTCCATCTCCGAATCACCTCTCCAAGAAGGACTGATCTATGTGGGAACCGACGACGGCTTGATACAGGTCACTGAAGACGGAGGACAGACCTGGCGAAAAATCGAAAAAATACCGGGCATTCCCGATCGTTATTTTGTCAATGAGATTAGAGCCTCCAAGCATAATAAAGACACCGTGTATACGGCTCTCGACAATCACAAGACCGGGGATTTCAAACCCTATCTTCTAAAAAGTGCAGATCGAGGCCGGACCTGGGTTTCCATTGCCGGGGATCTTCCCAAAGAAACGATCGTCTGGGCGATCGCACAGGATCATGAGAATGAAGCGCTTCTGTTCATCGGCGCTGAATTCGGGATCTATTTCACTGCGGATGAAGGAAAACACTGGATAAAGCTCAAGGGGGGCGTCCCGACCATCTCTTTCAGGGATCTCGAAACGCACGAAAGGGAGAGCGACCTCGTGGGCGCGTCTTTTGGCCGAGGCTTTTATATTTTGGATGACTATTCACCGTTGAGATACGCGAACGAAGACATTATGAAACAGGAATGTGTTTTGTTCCCCGTGAAAAAAGCTTTGATGTATATCGAAAGATATCCATTGGACCTCGATGGAAAGGCTTTCCTGGGCGATGGGATTTACCTTGCACCGAACCCGCCATTCGGAGCTGTATTCACCTATTATTTAAAAGAATCCTTGAAGACAAGTGCTGAATCCAGACGAAAGGAAGAAAAAAAAGCGGAACAGGCAGGACAGCCGATAAAGTTCCCGGGTTGGGATCGATTGAGAAAAGAGGATAGCGAAGAAAAACCGAGTTTAGTCATTACGGTCAAAGATGCGGATGGCCAGGTCGTGCGGCAGCTCACGGGGCCAACGGGCAAAGGCATACACAGAGTGGCATGGGATCTGAGATATCCCCCTGTGGATCCCACTGAACTCGAAAGACAACAACGGAGCCCCTGGGATGAGCCTCCCGAGGGAGTCTTGGTGATACCCGGAACGTTCACGGTTTCGATCGCCAAACGAGTCGACGGAGTTTTGAACGAAATCGGCGAACCCCAAAGATTCACCGTGGAATCATTGGAGTTGGCTACGCTTGCAGCCAAAGACAAAGAGGAGCTTCTCGCCTTCCAGAAAAAAGCAGGGGAGCTTCAGAGGGCCATAATGGGGGCTGGGGCAGCCAATAACGAAGCCATGAAGGAGGTCCAGTTCATCAAGAAGGCTCTGTTGGATACACCCAAGGCAGATCCGCAACTGGGAGATCTTGCGCGCGCTCTTGAACGACGGCTTCGGGAATTCCAAATACAAATATACGGAGATCGGACCGTAAGGCGCAGATCAGAGCCCACCTCCCCCTCTATCCTGAGACGTGTGAGCACCCAATTGCACACGACATGTCCCATCACAGAAACGAATGAACGCAATTATGAGATCGCTGCAGAAAATTTCGCAACGCTCTTGGATGATATGCGACAGGTGATCGAGGTCGACTTGAAGAGGCTTAAAGACTCTCTGGAAGCCGCAGGAGCTCCCTGGACACCGGGACGGGGGCTTCCCAAATGGAAGAAAAATAACGACTAATCCTCGAGGATCTTATCGAGGACGTTTTTAGCCTGGTTGGGCGCGTCCTCAGGGAGGTAGAGTATGACACCTCCCTTGACAGGACGGATAACGATCTTTCCCTCCTTGGCCAATCTCTGGGTCGTGTCCACCGGATTGGTCCCGAAATACTCTTGAAATGCGCTGTTGAATCCGCTGTAGACGCTGTGTATCCCTTTATAATTTCCCCTGAGTTTCTTTATGGCTTTACGAACGAACTCCTCTTCAGTCAGTTTAGGCTTTTCGTCTGGAGACATCGTTTCCTCCTAAAGATATCTTTTTTATATTTTATCAGTAAATCTGGAAAATTAAAATCGAGGCGAAAGATATGCTCACCCGATTTGTTTGCTCAAAGGACAGAAAAAGGAGGGGGAACCACGATGTGTGATCCATGGCTCCCCTGAGTTACAAATGCCAAATGTCCTGTGGCTTTTACTTTACGAGACGAATAAAACGCTCTACGATTCTCATTCTTGGATGATTGTCGAGTGTTTTGTTTTGCAAAGAAGCGATGTTTTCTCCGTCTGACTCTATTTCAAAATTGACCGCTCCAGTCCTGTGTGGTATAAGCGATAAAAACTCCAAAGTCGAAGGAATAAAATGGAAGATCAAACGAAAAATATCAGACGGCCCGTTTGGGGTCCTCCTATTTTTTTGTCCGGTGTATTATTATTCATAGCGTATCTGATTCTCTTTTACGGATTCAAGATAACAGGGGGGACGCTTTACACCCTCCTGCGCTATGGAGGCATCGGCCTTACGATCCTGGGTTGGATACTCTGGAGAATTCTCAAAAGGTAAGCTGGCGATCACGGCCTGTAGACAAAAACAGTGTGTTCTTTGCCGAAATCGTCTTCGAGGGATGCGACACAGATTTCTCTGTCGCCCCATCCGGGGATGTGATAGTTATGGGTAACAATGCACGCACCCGGTCTGAGCTGTTTCTCCAATAGGGGACGAAGCAGGTCATTGGATTCTGGAAGGAGGTAAAGGGCGACAACCGTCGCTTCGGATATATCTGCTTTGGTTGCATCTTCCAGACGAAACTCTACGAACGAATCCACGCCTGCTTTGCGGGCGTTCTCGCGTGATTTTTTTACCCATTGCGGGAAGATATCCAGACCGACGCCACGCGCGCCGTATTTTTTTGCTGCCGTAATAACGATACGCCCATCTCCACAGCCCAAGTCATAGACAATATCATTTTCATCCACATCTGCCAGTTCGAGCATCTTTTCGACAACACACATGGGTGTAGGCAGAAAGGGAGCCAGTTTCACAGCATCCTTGGGGTCGAATTCTTTTTTCTCATCATAGGCAACATTGTTCTTATCCGGGACCGGATGATATCCAGAATTCCTACCCCGCGCCTTAGGCCCCCCGGTCGAAAAGAGAACAGCAGTTCCCACTCCAATGAGTGCGGTTAACATCACCATTTCGATTATTCTTTTCACAGGATCACTCTCTCACTTATTCAAATATTTCCACTCTGACATTTCATTCTGCTTGGTTCTGATGAAAAAAATGTATAAACGGGACATTCTACCACATCCGGCTTGAAAATCAATGCATTTTCCCAAAAGGAAGCGAAAAGAATCAAAGCAAAGGTTTTGGCATTAAGATGGCGCCTTCCGTGAAATTGCCGTAGACCTCGGCTCTGTCCTGGAGAAAGAGGCGGCCGACGAGAGCGCCTGTAGTGGCGTCGAGTTCATGGTCCGAGATGCCTTTTTTGAGCCCCTTGATGCCGAGACGCTGGAGTCCTCGTCTGAGGCCGGGGAGGTCGCGGCGTGCGCGCGGGATTCCCCATATATCCTGAGCCCCGCCCGGATACATTTCTGCAACACGAGAACCTCGGCTTTCGAGTCGTTTGCGGAGTTCGATGCCACGAACGGTAAGCAGCCTCATCGGACCTAACGTGATCGGAAAGAAGGGGATTTTTCGTTTCCGCAATTCCAGGTCGCAGACCCGATAATGTTCGCCGTTTCGATCTTCGATGGACTTCCTGCCCGGGGGGAGGTTCAGTGGCGCATCGATGACTACAAGCTCAGGTTTCTCCTTACAGGCACATGCCAAAATTTCATCGTCGCTATAGCTCAAGAATGTCTTTGCTTTCAAGCCTCGCAGGACACACATCCCTGTCGGACGATGGGCCACTCCCGCCAGATCCACGCCTAGAACACAGATCTCTTGCACAGGCCTCTCCATTTCGAGGCCAAAGTTTAGCAGTTCATTCAGAGAGAATCAAATCAAGAGTTCAGAGAATGTTTATTTTTTGAGTTTCTCCTTCGCGCGGGGCAAATAAAAGGCAAGATTGAGGCTGTTGATGTTTGAATCAATGACTTTTTTAAACCACTCCTCGGCTTTATCGTTATCGCCTTTGTTCTCGTATGCCACACCCATGTAATACATAGTGGGCTGGTAATCCGGATCTCCTTGTCCCAAATACTCCAAGGCTTTATCATAATCTCCCTTCATGATCTCATGGTAGCCAAGAAGAGTATGGAAATTCTGCACATCATCGAGGTTTTTTATTTTCTCCAGCATCTTTTTGCATTTCTCAGCTTCCGCCGCCGCTGCATCGAAATCCTTCATCGCGCTTAATGTGTGAATTTTGTTGTATCCGATATAGAATATTTGCCGCTCTTTAATCTTCTCAGGCATGTCTGAGTTAAGGACGAGATTTTCTGCGTTCTCATATAGCTCCAGACTTTTTTCTGGATGTCCAGATTCTGTCTGTATGAATCCCTTAAGCCTAAGGGCATAAACGCTGGTGGGAACAATATTGTTTTTCTCAGCCAGCGTTTGATATTCATCATAGAC
>JASFEP010000350.1:0-4867 GCA_050124775.1 Candidatus Aminicenantota bacterium | reverse complement strand
AATGGGGAGTGGCGATCATGATGTCCTTGAACTTGTATGTGTTGGCGATCTCCTCGAACTGAGAGATCGGACCCAGCACCTCGACACCCAGATAATTTTTTCCTGTCTTTTCCGGGTCGTCATCCAAGAATCCGATGACTTCATATCCCATGGTTTTGTTGGCTTCGATATTCTTGAGGACTTGAAGACTTGTCTGCTGAACTCCCAGGATCAAAAGTTTCTTTTTCCACAGGTTGGCGTTGACCAGGAGGTTTTTGATGATGTACCGGAAGAGGGGAAACAGAATCAGGCTCAGCAGCCAGGCCAACACGACGATCGTTCTCGAAAATCCTATCTGCCTTCGAGAAATAAAAAAAATGATCATGATGACGGATGAAGCGATGGTCGCACTTTTTAAGAGGACCTTCACTTCTTCCCAGAACGAGTATCTTTTCGTGTAGAGCTTTTCATGGGCAAAAATGACTGTCCATACACCAGCCATGTAGAAGTATTGCAGGAAATTGGAAAATGGCGCCAGCTCGATCTCGTTGAATCTCGAAAAAAAGTGCGGTAGAATCTCGCTCCGCACGAGGAATGCCAGAAGGAAACTCAGCAAAACAACGAGGATATCGGAAATCATCAGGACGAAAAGGGTGAATATTTTTTTTGTTGTGGAAAGTTGTCCAAAATTCTCTTGGGCCTTCATCTCGCGGTCCTGACTTGTGATAAAAACATCAGATAACTGAAAAAAAACTTCACGATAATGCCAGATCGAGCTGTGCTTTGATACACAACTGCGATCAAATTGAGGTACATTATATCCCATTCAACGAGTCTCTTCTACCTCATTTTTTTATTGGGAGCGTCTCCACTGGAACGGCGGGGAAACAACCCCTCCAAATATCCGCCGGAACGTTTAGGAAACGCACCCGATAAATGAAAATTTGACTTTAAAATGAAGCCAAGATATTTTATTCACGATGCAGGAAAAGAAAAGTCAATCACCCGCGGTCCTCGATCGAAAAAAGCGGATCTTTCTTGCTGCCGGAAGCCTGTTTTATCTTTTGGCGTTTGCTCTCCTCTATTACAAGTATGTTCCTCAACTACCCTCCATCCAACTCATAATGTTGTGCATCGTCCTGTACATCGTGGTTTCCACTTCTCTATCGGTCCGAATCGGAACGTTGAGCCTCATAGCTCTGATCCCGCTCTTGAACAGCCTGCCCAATTTCTACAATGTATCGACTTTCTATCCGCTAATTTTTTTCTTTTATGCGTACGTCTTGGGAATTCTGATACATCAAATTTTATCCTCCATCCGGATGAACAAAACAAATCCCTTTCGCCTTCCTATGATCGGAGCTTCCGCTGTGCTCGCGATATCCTTGCTGTTCACTTTTTGGCGCTACACGAATTTTTTTCCCATCTACACAAATTCTGTCTTCGACCTTGCCGTCAATGTGTTGAATGTTACGGCTGGAGAGGCCATCCGCAGGGTATTGTTCGATTTCTTGAACTATCTCGCAGGTTTTATATGGTTTGTGATCCTGATCAATGTGCTGAAGACGAAAGAGATCATAAAAAAAGCCATTCTATGCCTAGGTATATCCACAGCCCTGTCATTCCTGTTCGGTTTTGTCCAGGCGGTTAAAAACCGTGAGTTGGGGAACACGGATTTCTGGATCAACAAGGGCCAGATCAATGCGCTTTTTACGGATCCCAATTCAATGGGTGTGTATCTCGTACTGGTCATACCCCTGTTTGCCGGTGCTTATTTGGCCTTCGATAAAAGCTGGAAGCCGCTGTTTGCTCTGATCGTTTTTGGGGGGGTCTTTCTGATCCCCCATTCCGGCTCCCGCAGTGGCCTTCTCGGAATAGTGGTGATTTTGGTTCTATTTTTTGTTTTTTCGCTCAAAACTGTCTTGCGTCTCAAAAAAATCAAACCCCCGGGGTTGAAAAGAATGTCGGTTATCCTCGTTCTTTCGATCCTGGTTGTTATTGTCATCATCATAATGTTTTCATCGACGAGAAATTCGGTGCTTTCTTCAAGAATCTTGCAGAACATGGAAGTGATCACACAGCCGAATTCATGGTCCAAAATTCTCCATGGACGGCAGCAGTTCTGGGAGTCCTCTTATCACATGATCAGAGATTTCCCTTTCAGCGGAATCGGGATCGGAACCTACACGGTCGAACTTCCGAATTATTACTTGAAGCATGCGATCATTCCTTTGATGACCTCTGGATATTACAGGAATGTGAGGCCGACAGGGGTGCAGGTGGATACAGCAGGAAATTTTTATCTCCAGGTTGCATCTGAGCTGGGAATTGTCGGCTTTATTTTTTATGTGTGGATATTTTTCCTTGTTTGCAGACGGATCTATTTTTCGAACTTCAAACGTAACTCAAAGTCAGCATGGAAGGCACTGGAGGGGGGACTATCTTATGGGATTTTCGCTCTGATAGTCATTTTTCTTTTTGGTGTCCACACGTTGAGTTTCGAGATTCAAATGACCTTTTGGCTGTGTGTTGGGCTATTGGCCGCCCTAACTCTCGACCGCAGAGAAAAATATGAACCGAGTCGTCGCCCAAAGATTCTTGTCGGTGTTCTGGTGGTGTTATTTCTGTTCGTTCATGCTTGGAATTCGGTCGGAGATCTCTCCCTCCAAGAGCGGACAAAAAATCTTCATATGGTCCAAACTTTCGGGCTCTATCCAACAGAAAAAAGCGAGGGGACGGGAGAATTTAGATGGACCAAGGGTAAGGCTGGAATTACTGTCAGCGTGAAAAAACCCATTTTGAACATACCTATTCTGGCGTCTCATCCTGATATCCGAGAATCTCCTGTGCAGTTGGAGGTATCCCTCACAAAAAACCTGTTCAGGGATAAGAGACTCCTTAAAGAGATAATTTTGGACAGTCCGCAATGGCAAAATGTCGTTCTGGACCTTAAGGATGATCTGGGATCGGATGTTCTTCTCCTTTTCGAAATCAGCAGAACCTGGAATCCGAAGAAAGAATCGGGTTCTCCCGATCCGCGGGAATTGGGAATCGCCATCGGAACGATGACTTTTAACGAGTCTCGACCGTCGCAAGACGACAAGCCCGATTCCTCATTGACACTCCTTCTGGCCTATGATCAGCCAGATTGGCAGGGGAAATGGAAATGGAAGCTGATGAAAACGGGCAAAAGCTGGATAGATGTGACCGTTCCCGCAGGCACATATCTGTTTCAGGTCTGGGCTAAGGGGCAAAAAGCATTGGGTGAGTGGCCCTATATGATCCTTTGGGTGGATGGCGAGATGCTCGGTGAAACATGGGTTTCCTCCGGGGTATTTCGACCATACATCTTCCGCAAGACCTTGAAGGAGGGATCTTATAGGATCAGCGCGGCATTTATGAACGACTTCTATGATACAGCTACAAACGAAGACAGGAATCTCATTTTAGAGCGTTTCGCCATTTTCACGATCGATGAGTGATTGCGAATCCCGGTTAACATATTCTCGGCAGAAGCTCTGAGGTCAATGGCTCTAAAAGCCTCAATCCCCCCGAGAGGGTCGAGAGGAGGAGTTCTCCGGCTTTTCCCACCTTATCCTCCACCTCTCCGATGATCTGCGCTTTCTTGCCCAGGGGATCTTCGCGGATCTTTGAGAGGATCTCTTTGCTCTTTTTCCCGGGGACGATGAGCACGGCACGGCCTTCACAGGCGAGATAGAAGGGGTCGATGCCCAGTATCTCCGATGCCCCCCTTGTCGCTGGCGATAGGGGAATGTTCTCTTCCTCGACGATTATCGAAAAGGGAATTCGTTCGGCAAGCTCACAAAGAACCGTAGCCAATCCTCCTCTTGTGATATCCCTCATCCATTTGGCGCCCTGCCTCCAGAAAGGCAGAAGAAAATTGAGAGGGGCACAATCGGATCTGACCTTGGCCTCGAGACCGAACTCACCCCGCGCCAGCATCACAGCCAGGCTGTGTTCCCCCAAGGTGCCGGTCAGAAGGACCTTGTCGCCAGGTTTTATCGTTTGAGGGGATGGGCGGGCGATGAGGGGTCCGACTCCTGCTGTGTTGATGTATATTTTGTCGCCCTGACCGCGCCGGACGACTTTTGTGTCTCCCGTTGTTATGACCACTCCAGCTTTTTTAGAGGCCATTTTTATGGATCGCAGAATTTTCTTCAAATCGGCGACGGATAACCCCTCTTCGATAATGAGTGAAAGCGATAGATAACGAGGCTCCGCTCCGGAGACGATCAGGTCATTGACTGTTCCGTTGATGCAGAGCGTCCCTATGTCCCCGCCGGGAAAGAAAATGGGGTCGACTACATAACTGTCCGTCGTGAAAGCGATCTTCTGGGGCAGGTGTGCCGAATCCAGAAGTTCGTCCAGGAAGGGATTCCCTAGATTGTTGAGGATGTACGCCTCGATAAAATCTCTCATCAACTTTCCACCGCTTCCCAGCTCTAAGCTCACTTTATCCATCACTCATCTCCTTGGTATATCGATTAGCTCACAATCAAATTCCTTCGATCGATCGATCGCTCAATCCTGGTTTATTCATGGAATCAACTGGGAGATCGTTATGATCGTTGATATAATCTGCCGACTCCATGGGGCTGAAATATTCATGAAACATGCCGATGCTGTGTTTAACAAAGGAAATTCAATCATTACCATATTTCTAACAATAAATCACATGGTCATTTTTTTGTGAATAATTCAGGTCAGCGCCAGGTGTATTTATAGTAAGCCAGGCAGGCACCTTCGAATGAGACCATGCAGGGACCGTAGGGCGATTCGGGGTTACATCTTTTGGCAAAGAGGGGACACTCGGGCGGAGAGGCTTTACCCTGAAGGACTTCGCCGCACCGGCATCCCGGGAGGTCAT
>JASFEP010000349.1:0-4914 GCA_050124775.1 Candidatus Aminicenantota bacterium | reverse complement strand
AAGGATGATCTTTTTTGTCTCACTCATCATCCTTCCCCTGGCGGTCCTGGTTTCCGGTATAACGATATGGGCGAGGAGAAGATCGTTATGAAGTTCAAGACCACACTAATCCTTTTCGTCGTCTTTGCGGGACTCCTGGCATTTATACTTCTTTTCGACGTGAAAGACGTGGGGCAGGAGGAGCCCAAGGACAAGCTGGTGGATCTTGAAGCGCACGATGTTGTGAAGATCGAATTCAAGACAGAAGAGGAAGCGATCACTTTCACCAAAGAGGAAGAGGACGATTGGCTCATATCCGCTCCTATCGAGGCGAAAGCAGACAGAGATGAAGTGGACCGCATCGCCGATGATTTTTCAAGCCTGGAAATCGACCGTGTGGTCGAGGAAGAACCCCAGGACCTGGGAAAATACGGGATTCCTCAAAAGGAGATCACCCTTCATTTCAAGGACAGAGAGGAGCCGGTCAAGATCCTGGTGGGCATGGAAAATCCCTTGGACCAGAAATATTTTGCACAGAGAGAGGGGGACACACGGGTGGTTCTCATAGCGAGCACGCACACAAGTCTTTTCGAGAAAAAGATTTTCGATTTCAGGGAAAAAAACATTTTCAAGTTCGAAACCGACGACGTCAAGGGGATCGAATTGCACTCGGGTGATATCCGATGGGAAGCCGAAAAAAAAGAAGAGGAATGGTTCTTGAAAGAGCCAGTGCAGTCCCTGGCAGAAAAAAGCGACATCACGTCTTTGCTTAGCTCTCTCTCAGGTCTGAAAGCAAAAGAATTTGTGTCGGAAGAAAAGAACGATGAGGAGCTGAAAAATTTCAAGCTGGATTTTCCCCAGCATACTGTAACGCTGCAAATGCCCCTGAAAAACCAAGAGGTCACATTTATGATCCAAAAGGAAGAGGATAAGGTTTATGCCACGACCTCTCTGTCTCCGAAGATCATCGAAGCGGAAGATACGATCCTCTCCAAACTGGAGAAAAATCCCCTCGAAATGAGAGAAAAGGAGGTTGCGGATTTTTACTCCTGGGAAGTGAACAAAGTCTCGCTCGAGAGAGGAGACTTCGTACTCACAGTCGTTGAAGATGAAGAAGAGGATAAGTGGTATTTCGATTCGACGGAGAAAGAAGCCGCAGATAAGGATAAGATCGATGAGTTCATCCGAAAGATCGAAGCCCTCGAAGCAGAAGGATTCATCGACCCGCCTTTAAACCTTAAGGAATTCGGTCTGGAACCTCCGGAGGGGAAAGTGACACTCTGGGTGAAAAAGGATGAGGAAAAATCCGCCGAAATCACAATTATGATCGGAAAAAAACTCGAAGCGGAATCTGAACAAGAAGCCCTCGATGAAGCAGCATCGGAAGAAGCGAGCGGAGAAAAGACCGAAGATGAATCACAGGCCGAAGAAACAACGCTAAAGAAAGAATTTGTATACGTTAAAAATGCTCGTTTCGACTATCTGTTCAAGGTGGATGCAGGATTTCTTGGACAAATTCCTAACAAGCTCGAGGATTGGGAAAAAGCAGAAGAATCTGAAGAAAAGCAATAGGCTAAGGACAAAGCCTAATCTCGATGGTGAGTCCATTCCCATCAGGACCCATTTTAGCGGTGTAGACCGATTTATCATTATCCCCAGTCGCCACCACCGTCGGTCAAACCTGTCATAACCAATCACGTTGACACAAGATATCCCCTATGCTATAAAGCTCATGAGGTAAGCCAGCGCTTTAATTTGCAGACAGATATGGGGATAACTGTCTTATGACGGTCACGATCAAGAAGGTCAAGCACTACGAAATCCTCGAACCTATCGGAAAAGGCGGTATGGGCGAAGTCTATCTCGCCCAGGACACTCTCCTCGACCGCAAAGTCGCCATAAAGTTCTTGCCTGAAGAATTGCAGCAGGATCACACGGCGCGTGAACGATTTATACGCGAAGCTAAATCTGCGGCTTCGCTTGACCATCCCTTCATCTGTAAGATCTATGAAGCCGGAGAGGTCGACGGAAAAGCTTATATCGTAATGGAATTTGTAGAAGGAGAAGACCTCGGAGCAAAGCTGAAAAAAGAGGCACTCCCTTTGCAAGATTCTCTCAATATTGCGCTTGAAATCGCCGAAGCATTGGAAAAAGCCCATAAAAACAATATCGTCCATCGAGACCTGAAGCCAGCGAACATCATGCTGACTCCTCAGGGACATGTCAAAGTCATGGATTTCGGATTAGCAAAAAAAGTACTCCCACGGGGTGAAGATGCGATCACTAAGACAATAACCCAGGCCTCAATCACAGAGCAAGGTGTAATCGCTGGCACTCTGGCCTACATGTCGCCCGAGCAAGCTAAAGGCGAAGATATTGACCAACGAAGCGACATTTTTTCTCTGGGAATCATTCTTCAAGAAATGCTCTCAGGTGCTCATCCCTTCACCAAGGCCAGTGTCATAGAAACTTTGAGCGCTATCCTCAGGGACCACCCACCTCATCCCAACATCAAACCCAAAAACGTAAATCCGGTTCTTACACCGATACTCAAAAAAGCGTTAGCAAAACATCCCAACGACCGTTACCCTACTACAACAGATTTTGCCAGCGACATCCGTGCAGCTCAAAGAGAGCTGATAGGAGGTTTTCGGTTTCCATTGCAAGGATGGAAACTCACATTAGCAAGCATTCTAACCGTTGCTTTGTTGGCAATCGGTATTTGGACTCTGATCAAGAAGTCTTCAGGGCCTCCCCTTGAAACAGCACAAGAGCCAATTTCAGTGATTGTTACGGATTTCAATAACCAAACGGGCGACTCCGATTTTAATGAGTCCCTGGAAGAGTTGTTGAAAATCGGACTGGAGGGAGCCCCTCATATCTCTGTTTATGAACGTTCCCAGGCACGTGAACTCGCAACTCAACTGGATCCCGGCTCTAATGGAGAAATTACCCAGGATATAGCTCAGATGATAAGCAGCAGAGAAGGAATCAACATGATCGTTGACGGTTCAATCACTCAAAGTGGAAATGAATACTTCATCAAAGTTTGGGTTTTGGACCCGGTGGAACGTGATATAAAGGCCGAATTTTCTCAGAAAATTAAAACAAAAGAAGAAGTGCTAAAAGCCATCGACTCACTCTCGGCAAAACTGAGAAAGGAAATGGGAGATATAAAGCCAGAATCAGTGAGGGTCTTCGCTCAGGAAACATTTACGGCTTCTTCCCTTGTGGCTCTCAACGCCTATGCACGGGGCCAGGAGCTTATGCATACTAAACGCAAGGAAGCCATAGAGTGGTTCAATAGAGCGCTCGATAACGACCCGAATCTTGGCCGTGCTTATGCGGGATTGGCGTCGGTGTATCACAACCTTCAGCAACATGATGAAGCAGAGAAGTACTACAAAATGGCCCTGGCCAGAATCGATCAGATGACAGACAGGGAAAAGCACAGGACTCAAGGCGGTTATTATTTGCTGAAGAGAGACTACAAAAAGGCGATCGAAGAGTTCAGTGCTCTTGCGGATAAATACCCCGCGGATACGTCAGGAATTACGAATCTTGCATTCGCCTATTTCTTTTCTGCAGATATGGCAAAGGCTGCCGAAGTGGGGCGTCGTGCTGTGAAGCTCAATCCCAACGAGAGTATTCCACGCTACAATCTGGTCTGGTACACTCTTTTCGCGGGAGATTTCAATTCAGCAGAACAAGAAATTCACGCTCTTATTAAGATGGATCCTGAATACTGGGATGTTTTTGTCTGTAAGGCATTGGTTGAACTCGCACAAGATCAGCCTGCACAAGCGACCGAGACTTACCGATATCTTGAAAGTCAAAGCAACTATGGGGCATCCTTAGCTGCGACAGGAATGGCTGATATCGCATTCTATGAGGGCCGTCTTTCGGATACCAAGTTTATTCTCGAAAAAGGGATCGATTTCGATGTTCAAAACGAACAGGAATACATTGCCGCAGACAAATACATTATTCTTGCCCAAACGTATCTTCTCCAGGGGAAAAAAGACCTTGCAGAAGAGGCTGCGGAAAAAGCGATTCAAACAGCCCGGAGAGAGGAATTTCTGTTTTCGGCGGCGCAGGTTTATATCCAAACCGGCTACGAAGATAAAGCCCGTGATCTGGCCGGTGAATTGCAAAAAAATATCGAACCGATAAACCGTGCGTACGCCAAGATGATCGGTGGAGAATTGAGCCTGACACGAGGAGATGCCTCTGGGGCGATTGATCTTTTCCAAGAGGCTCAGAATTTGGTGGATACTTGGTTGAGCCATTTTATGCTTGGACGAGCCTACATCGAAGCAGAAGCATATTCGCAGGCCTACTCAGAATTTGAAATTTGTTTGAAACGCAAAGGTGAAGCGACCTCTGTTTACTTTAACGATCTTCCTACTTGCCGCTATCTGCCCCCTCTTTATTACTATTTGGGCCGTTCTCAAGAAGGCCTGAACAGCGCTCAGGCTGCCGACTCATACAATGCTTTTCTCATAATCAAAGAGAAAGGCGACGGAGACTGGATGATAGAAGACGCGCGAAAACGTCTTAAAACCTATTGATCCTTCAATACTTAAAGTTTGCTTCTATCTAAGAAAATAAAGTGCTTCTATTTCTGTCTCAGAAAGAACGCGGTTATAGATTCGGATTTCGTCTATTGCACCTACAAAATATCTGTCTGCAACAGAGATGAACCTACCAAGGCCAATTAGTACATTTTCATCGTTCTGTAAAGGTGTAGTAGGTAAAATACCGTAAGATTTCAAATCACCATTTAGGTAACCCCTGAATTGTCCTGTTGCATAATCGTGAGTGAAGGCAACGCTAAAATATTGATTGATTGGGACTGATTGAGAAGCTATTGGCCAAGTAGAATTACCTGAGGTTGTATTTATATAAGTATAATATGGTCTTCCAGTTCCTCCT
>JASFEP010000348.1:0-4918 GCA_050124775.1 Candidatus Aminicenantota bacterium | reverse complement strand
GACCAAAGAGATCGGCATCCGAAAAGTTTTGGGAGCGACAGTATCGGGTGTGGCCATGTTGCTCTCGAGAGAGTATACAAAATGGGTATTACTGGCAAACGTCCTGGCCTGGCCTGTGGCTTACTTTGCCATGAACAGATGGCTACAGGGATTCGCATACCGCGTCGATATGAGCCTGTGGACATTTGTCGCGGCCGGATTTTTGACTCTGGCAATCGCTTTCCTGACAGTCAGTTATCAGGCCGTAAAGGCAGCTGTCACCGACCCTGTCGAGGCCCTGCGCCATGAATAACTTAGCCAAAAATCTTATGTTAAGTATATGGACTCTTCGCGAGTCGAGCACGCTGCAAAGGAGAGGGAGTGACCTACGAAGATGTAGTGAACTAGCGCGAGCGGGATACAACGAAGGCTTTGTGGTGAGATCGGCTCGCCTGAAAGGTAAAAGATGTCGATTATGAATGAAATTGCAGGGAAGATGCAGAGTTTATTTAGCATTCCAAAACAACAGTGTAATATCCTTATATTGTTGTTGATATTGATATCGACATCTTTTACGAATAGTCCATACCAGGAGGAATAAATGAGAGAAGTCGTACTCCAAATCCCAACGCTCGAGTCTGAACAAAACATAGACATCGAGGTGAAGATCAATGGGAAAAAGCGTACCATGCGTTACCGTGTGGAGATCGTCGAGTGGGAGAGTTTCCATGACATGAAGGAAGACAAGGTCGCCGTGATCCGGCATGTGATCAAAGAGCACGAAAAGAACTGGCAGCTGATCCAGATCGGAGTCCCTACCGATACTCACATCCCCATCATGTTTCGGGAAAAAGAGAGCGGCTACATCCCGCGGACCCAATAAGATCCGCATGATCGAGAAGCTGCCTGAGTAATATCATTGCTTGGCCTGTAGCTTATTATGCCATGAAAGTGTGGCTACAGAACTTCGCATATCGTACCTCCATTGAGTTCTGGACCTTTCTTGAAGCTGCAGGCCTCGCATTTCTCATAGCGCCACGGACAGCTATCAGGCGGTCAAAGCGGTGCTTTCCAATCCTGTGGAGTCTCTGAGGCATGAATAATGGAGTAATTCAGAGACCAAAGAGGACTTAATGCTGAAAAATTATTTTAAGATAACACTACGAAACATCAAACGGAATAAAGCCTTCTCTTTCATCAACATCGCCGGGTTATCCATAGGTATGGCCTGCTGTATCTTGATCGTCAATTACATCGTCTTCGAAAGCAGTTATGACCGGTTTCACGAGAATGCCGAAAACATCTACCGAGTGAACACGCTTCTCGAAATTGGCGGCCGCGGCGGAAACTTAGCTTCTACGAACCACCCTATCGGCGACTATCTCAAGGATAACTATGCCGAAGTTGTAAATTCGGTAAAATTTCGCCGATACAAGTACGGCCAAACACTCATCGAATACGAAGAAAATAAATTCTTCGAGGGAAGAGTATACTATGCCGACGATTCGGTTTTCGACGTCTTCACTTACCCCATGGTCGCAGGCGATCCGAAGTCGGCTTTGAGATCGCCACATTCGATAGTGCTTACGGAAAGTGTAGCGAGGAAATTCTTCGGCGGAGAGAATCCCCTCGGAAAAATCCTGAGATTAGATAATCGCGAGGACTTTAAAGTCACCGGTGTTATCAGAGATATTCCCAGGAACACACATTTTCCGATCAACATGTTTCTGTCCTTCGAGTCTTTTTATGTGAACAATCCCCATCTCAAAGGGAGATGGACCGGCGATTTCGAGGTTCACACATTCATCCTTCTCAAAAAGGATTATGATCACAAAGAGCTCGAGCCAAAACTCCCGGCCATCGTCCAGAAGCAACTTGGAGACCTCCTTAAGGCTATCGGAGGAAAAGTAGAATACTCCATGATGCCTCTCACGGATATCCATCTCCATTCGAACCTGTTGAATGAGCCGACAGGTCAAAGCAATATGTTTTACATCTATGGTTTTTCCGCTATCGCTGTCTTCATCCTCCTCATCGCCTGTTTTAACTTTATGAACCTTTCGACAGCACGGTCAATCAAACGCGCCAACGAGGTTGGGATGCGGAAAGTGCTTGGAGCGAATAAAAGAAAACTGATCTATCAATTTCTGGGAGAATCTCTTGTGCTCAGTACTTTTGCTTACTTTATCGCTGCGGGACTGGCCGAACTCTCTCTTCCCATTATCAGGTCCCTCACATCCATCGAGTTAGGCATCTTTTTCATAGATATTCCTGCCTTCATCTTGATATCTGCGGGATTTGTGTGTGTTGTGGGGATCGTTGCAGGAAGTTATCCTGCATTCTTCCTATCTGCATTTCATCCCGTTAGCATATTGAAAGGATCCTTAAGAACTGGACCGGCGAGCTACCGCTTCCGCAGTATTCTCGTTGTTTTTCAATTTTCTATATCGGTATTCCTCTTTATTGGCACAATCATAATCCTCAATCAGATCAATTTCATGAAAAATAAAAATCTCGGCTTCGATAGGGAACATCTGGTTTTTGTCCAGTTTTTCGACGATTCTCTCCGATCATCGACAGAAACCGTCAAAAACGAACTTTTAAAAATACCTGGGATCCTCCGTACCTCAGCCACCTCTCATATCCCTGGTCATGGAGCTAGCCATAACGGTTATGTTCCTGAAGGTTTTTCTCTTGAAGAATCAATTTTTATGGGAAGGATCAGCGCTGATCTTGATTTTATCTCTACCTTCGGCATCGAACTGATCGACGGAAGAAACTTCGCTCCCGAATTTTCATCAGATAAAAACACATCCATCCTTATCAATGAAACGGCCTTAAGAGAAATAGGATGGGAAGATCCTCTTGGAAAGCAAATCCGAGAACTCGATGGCAAAATGCAACCCAAAACAGTAATAGGTATTGTCCAAGATTTTCATACCGATTCCTTACACAATCCACTCGCGCCAGTTTTAATAGGTCAGAACCCGAACGATTATAACTACATCGCCGTGCGGCTCAGCCCGGGAAATATTTCCGAGACAATGACATCACTGGAGAAGAAATGGAAAGAGTTGGATTCAACTGGTATCTTTGACTATGCCTTTCTCGATGACAGCCTTGTTGGCCAATACCAAGCCGAAGAAAAGTTGAGCGAGATCTTCACCTACTTCAGCGTTCTTGCCATATGCATCGCCTGTCTTGGGCTGTTCGGTCTGGCCTCTTTTACTGCCGAACAGAAGACCAAGGAGATCGGAATCAGGAAGGTTCTCGGGGCGCCTGTTTTCGGAATCGTTTTACTATTGTCCAAAGAATTCACAAAATGGATCGTCGCGGCCAATCTCATTGCCTGGCCGATCGCATACTTTGTGATGCAAAAGTGGCTACAGAATTTCGCTTACCGGATCTCCCTCAGCATAGGGACATTCATGCTTGCCGCCTTCCTAGCATTGCTGATCGCATTGACTACTGTGAGCTATCAGTCTCTTAAAGCCGCTCTGGCAAATCCCATCCATTCACTTCGTTATGAATAAGACTTTCTAGCATAAAGACTCTTTATGTGTTAGACAAATATCTCGTCGTACGGAATAGAAACTCAGATAAAAATGCGGAGAAGGATCTATGAAGGCAAAGTGATGGAGCGTGGGGCATCTGCGACATATACTGTTTTTCCGGTCGAGACCGATTCTAGAGCCGCAAGCGCGATTTGCAGCGCTTTCCGGCCATCCTCCAGAGTGCATCCCACTGGCATATCATGAATGATGCAATCGATGAAGTGGTCCCACATGTCCTCGAATGAGGCGTTGTAATCGCCGCCTCTTCGTGCCTGACTCATGCCAGCGGGCAGGGCCTTGAAAAAACCTGCCGTCCGCTTCAATCGGCTTTTCATCTCCCCCGCATAGCTCCGGAGCGGGATGAATTCCAGACCATCGAAACGGTGCAATGAGGCATGAAGCACACAATCTTCCCCGAATATTTCCATTTCGAACCTGTCCGGGAGAAAATCGGATAAAACACAGTTCAGGAAGACCCCATTCTCGGTTTCTCCCGTTACGACACTGGGTTCATCGTCGCTATTTCCGGTCGAACGGCTCAAGGCCGAGACCTTTCGAATATTTTTGCCCAATAGAAAACGCCAGAGATCGTAGAAATGCGAGCCGTTTTCGATGATACTTCCTCCTCCGTCTTTCCGATGCAGTCTCCACTGAGGGATGTACCGGTTGCGGTGACCCGTGGAAAAGACCACCTGGATCATCCTCACTTCTCCGAGAGAGCCATTCTTGATGATCTCTCTTGTTTTGCGGACAAGGCGGTGCCACCGTTTGTTGTAGCCGACCATGACCTTTCTATCGGAATGAGCGGTCCTTTCCACGAGTCGATCGGCCTCATCGAGGGTCATCGCCAGCGGCTTCTCCAGAAGCACATGTTTTCCCGCGGCCACCGCATCCAAGGCCACCTCCGCATGAGATGGGAGAGGCACACAGACTGCGACAGCATCCACATCGGCGTCTCGCAGCAGTTCTGTGTGCGACGCATAAGTTCTTCCAATCCTGAACTTATTTTTCACAGCCTCCAACCTCTTTGGATCGACATCCGCAATCGCTTTGACTTCGCACCTTTTCATACGCGCGAGTACCGGCAAATGACGGACCACTGCCACTTTGCCACAACCGACCACACCCACTTTTACCTTATTCAAGCTCTTTCTCATCTGTCAGTCTCCCGAAATCAAGAAAACGCCATCATTCCAGACACGAATTTATGCCTAGAGAAGACTTTATAACGATCTATCGTGTTACAAAGCTTCTCTTCGATACGACTAGTATTTAGGAGGCGTATCGAAATAATGAGACTCCACGATCGTCTCGCTGCTCAGCGTCCCCCCCTCGAAGGCATACGAACACCAGGCACACTGCTGGATTTTCTGGTAGTCCTTTCT
>JASFEP010000347.1:0-4948 GCA_050124775.1 Candidatus Aminicenantota bacterium | reverse complement strand
AATAACGGACAGGCTAGGATCGGCGTATTTGTCTGCGATTGCGGAACGAACATTGCCGGTAAAGTCAATGTGGCAGATGTCGTCAAGTTTGCAGCGACGCTGGACAACGTCATCGTCGCCAAGGAATACAAATTCATGTGCTCGGACCCCGGCCAGGAGTTGATCAAAGCAGCCATAAGAGAGAACGATCTCAGCAGGGTTGTCGTCGCCTCTTGTTCGCCCCTTATGCACGAGCCCACTTTTAGGGGTGCGACGGCGGAAGCTGGTTTGAATCCCTTTTATTTTCAGATGTCCAACATCCGCGAGCACGTCTCATGGGTCACGGAAGATCCGAATGCGGCCACCAAAAAAGCCAAGGCCCTGGTTTCGGCCGCGGTCCGCAGAGTTGCTCTGCACGATCCATTGACAAAGAAAGAAGTTCCCGTTCGGCCGGAAATCTTGATCGTCGGCGGCGGTATCGCCGGTATTCAGGCAGCGCTGACCTACGCCAATTCTGGCAAAAAGGTCTACCTCGTCGAAAAAGACGCATCGATCGGCGGGCACATGTCCATACTTGACAAGACATTCCCCACACTCGACTGCTCGGCCTGCATCCTGACACCGAAGATGTCGGAAGTGGGCAAACACCCCAACATCGAGCTTCTCACTTGGAGCGAAGTGGAAGAAATCGACGGTTATGTGGGGGCCTTCAAAGCGAAGATCAGGAAAAAAGCCCGTTACGTCGATCTCGAGAAATGCAACGGGTGCGGCGATTGCTGGACCAATTGTCCCACAACGATCACGCCGTCCGAACGGATTATCCGGAAAGGAGATGTGGTCATTAAAAGAGTTGAAAAAGAACAGTAAGATGACTCTCCGAGAGATCAAGGAATTGCTCCAAGCAGAAGTTCTCTGCGGAGAAAACTCTCTTGATCAGGAGGTTCGCTTTGCCGGGGGATCTGACCTCATGAGTGATGTTCTGGCGTTCGGAAAACCAGGCATCTTGCTCCTTACTGGATTGACGAACAGTCAATCGGTCAGGACAGCGAGCATCATCGATGCCAGCGGTATCGTCTATGTCAGGGGCAAAACACCGGATGAAGAGGGCAAGACTCTTGCGAAAGAAATGGGGATACCTCTACTCTCTACGCGGTTCATGATGTATCAAGCATGCGGTATCCTCTACAACGAGGGACTTCCCGGAGTAGCGAAACTCCAGGAATAAAAACGACGATGGAAAGCGAAAGTGGTCTGTCTGAAAGCTACACGATCAAAGGCGGCGATTTCAGCAATGCAGGTGTCATCTCTACGAAGGTCAAGAAGACACTGCAAGAGCTCGGTATCCCCGCAAACATCATCACGAGGACGGCCATCGCTTCCTACGAGGCAGAGATGAACGTGGTTATGTACGCCGAAGAGGCTGTTCTGACACTCAACTTAACGCCCCAGGCTATCCACATCAGGATCAATGACAAGGGGCCTGGAATCGAAGATATCAATCTTGCCATGAAGGAGGGTTTTTCGACAGCCACACCCAAAATGCGAGAGATGGGCTTCGGAGCAGGAATGGGCCTTCCCAACATCAAAAAGAATGCCGATAAGTTCGAGCTTTCATCTGTATTAGGCGAAGGGACAACATACGATATTTACCTTTATTTAGACGGACAAGAACACAAGTGAAACATCAATATTTTCATTCCATTCGCGTCGACAAGGACAAGTGCAACGGGCGGATGAAATGCATGCGCATCTGCCCCACCGAGGCGATCAGGATAAGGAATGGAAAGGCCCACATTCTCGAGGAAAAATGCATCGATTGCGGCGAATGCATCACCGTATGCCCTACAGGTGCGATCGTTCCCCTCACGGATCCCACAGGAGAGCTTTCGAGGTTCAAGCACACCATCGCCATTCCGTCTCCTTCTCTTTATGCCCAATTCGGGCGGGAGATCCTGCCGAACAGGATCCTGGCCGGCTTGAAAAAATTGGGTTTCGACGATGCCATCGACCTGGCCTATGAGTGTGGCGAAGTCAGTTTTGCCATCCAGGAATACCTGAGAGAACACACAGGCCCGCGCCCCGTCATCAACAACGCCTGCCCTGTTATCGTTCGATTGATCCAAGTTAGATATCCCTCGCTCATCGAGCACATCTCGCCCATAAACGTCCCCAGAGAACTCATATCCAGGGAGCTAAAAAAGACAAAATCCAAGGAACTGGGAATCAGCGAAAAGGATATCGGTGCTTTCTACATCACACCCTGCCCAGTGAAAATGATCTCCATCAAACAACCGGCCGAAAAACAAAAATCCAACCTGGATGGGGCCATTTCCATCTCCGATATATACGGTCCTCTTCTCTCAGCCATAGAGGGAATCCAAAAAGCGAGTTACAGGAAGGACTTGGAAAGCATATGTATTCTTGGCATCGGCTGGGCCATTGCAGGGGGGATGAGTCGGACTCTCCGGCTGAAAAATTCTTTGCGGGTGTCCGGTTTGAGCGAGATCTTGAAGGTTTTCGATGATATCGAGATGGGACGACTGCAGCACATCGATTTTATAGAGGCCTACTCCTGCCATCAGGGTTGTGTCGGAGGCTCTTTGACTGTCGAGAACCGCTACATTTCATACAACAAAATCCTGAGGCTGATCGAAACTCTAGAATATGAAGAGATCAAGGCTTGCCCGGATATCAGGGAGGTCCGGAAGCAGTATGCCCAGCGATATTTCATAAGGGAAGGGACGCTGGAACCCCGACCGCTCAAACCTCTCGATAAGAATCTGGCTCAGGCCATTAAAAAGCGAAAACACCGAGAGACGATCTATGAATCTCTTCCCAAGATCGATTGCGGTGTCTGCGGGTCGCCGACCTGCCTGGCGTTCGCCGAAGATGCCGTAATCAGCGATGCGGAGCTCACAGATTGTATCTTTATGATCCCTGAAAAGATTAAGGCCCTTCCCGACGATCTTCTAAAAAATCTTCAAAAAGAGAAACCGCAAGGGGAAAAGAAGGCCAACACAAAAAATCCGGAAGAAATAAGGAAAGAGGTATGACTTTAAAAGAGATCACAGAGAAACTCGGATTGGAGGTTCTGACCGCCGAAGATATGCTGGACAAGGAAGTCACGAACGGCTACACCAGCGACCTTCTCAGCGATGTCATGGCCAATACCAAAGAAGGAAATCTCTGGATAACACTCCAGATCCATCAGAACATCGTTGCCGTGGCTAAGCTCAAGGAGTTGAGTGGGATCATTATCGTCAACAATCGCCAACCCGAAGAAGACACCATCAAAAAAAGCGAGGAAGAAAAGGTTCCTATCTTGATAACTGGGGACTCCGCCTTTACTATATCAGGAAAAATTTACGGGGTGATAGGGCCGAAGGTATAGATCATGCTAAGAACGATGAAAGCCGATCTCCACATACACACCTGTCTGTCCCCGTGCGGAGAGCTGGAAATGTCTCCGACGGGGATCGCTGAACAGGCCAAACTCAAGGAGATCGACATCCTCGGGATCTGCGACCACAACTCCTCGGAAAATGTTCCGGCCTTGATCAAGGCGGCACAAAAATATGAGATCGTGGTTCTCCCCGGCATGGAAGTGACATCTCAGGAGGAAGTTCATATTCTCGCTCTTTTTGACGAACTGGATAGAGCTCTTGAACTCCAAGAAATCATATATGCCCATCTCGACGGTGAGAATGACGAAAAAACATTCGGTATGCAAGTGGTCGTCAATGCTGAGGATGAGGTCCTCGGCTTCAACAACAAACTCCTCATAGGCGCATCCACACTTCCGGTAGAAGATGTGGTCAATACCATCCACACATTGAACGGATTGGCCATCGCTTCTCACATCGACCGGGAAGGGTTTAGCCTCATCGGCCAGTTGGGATTCATCCCCAAGGACCTGGCACTGGATGCCCTGGAGATCTCCCCTGCGATATCTTTTGCGGAAGCCATGGAAAAATTCAAACCCTCATATCCTCTTACGTGCGCCTCCGACGCCCATTTTCTCGATGATATCGGAAGGGGCACTACTTCGTTCTTTATCGAGGAGGGGACGACTAAGGAAATAAAAAAGGCATTGATGAATGCCGACGGAAGGAAAATTATACACTAGGGAAAACGATGGAAGATCTTTCTCTTCACATTCTCGATATCGCTGAGAATTCGATCAAAGCGCACGCGAAAAAGATCTCTATTACGGTCGAGGAAAGCAAAAAGAAAGATCTTTTATGCTTAGAGATAATGGATGACGGTACTGGTATGGACGAAGAGAAAAAGGCTAAGGCTCTCGATCCATTCTTTTCGACTCGAAAAGAAAGACGTTTCGGCCTGGGACTGCCCTTTCTCGAGGAGGCCTCCAAGGCGGCGGACGGCCGCTTTTCACTGGAATCCGAACCGGGTAAGGGAACCAGGGTCACAGCCACATTCCAAGCCAGCCATATCGATACCAAACCTCTTGGAGATATCCCCCAAACACTTATCACATTGATCGTAGGGAGTCCTGATGTGGATATCGTCTACAAGCATGTCACGGACGAATCAGAATACGTTTTGGATACAGCAGACATCAAATCCCAGCTCAACGGAATTCCCATCAGCTCTCCTGAGGTTATACATATAATCAAAAAAAACATAAGAGAAGGGTTAGCGAACCTAAGGAGGTAAATATGAACGAAAGCAAAATCTCAGAAATCATCGCAAAGTACGGGAAAGATTCCAACGCGATCGTTGCCATGCTCCAGGATGTTCAAGAAGCACACAATTACCTGCCCCGAGAAGAACTGGAAAAACTTTCCAAAGAGCTGGACGTTCCCCTGAGCCGGATCCTCAGTGTGGCTACTTTTTACAACGCCTTCAGCTTAACGCCCAAAGGCAAGTACCCCATCAACTTTTGCCTGGGAACTGCGTGTCATGTGAGAGGCGGGGGACGGATCATGGAAAAGATCGAGAGAGAATT